>JBDTAT010000833.1:0-4888 GCA_039924505.1 Bryobacteraceae bacterium | reverse complement strand
ATCGAGTATCGCGAGCCGGGTTTCCAGACCCTGGTCCGGTCCATCGTCTACCAGCAGTTGAGCGGGAAGGCCGCTTCGACGATTTTCAGCCGGCTGGCCGCGAAGGCCGGCGATCCATTGACTCCCGAAGCGGTGCTGCGATTGCGCCCTGCCACCATGCGCGCGCTCGGACTCTCGCAGCAGAAGACGAAGTACATACGCGATCTGGCGGCGCGGACCCGCAAGGGCGAGATCGATTTCGCGCGGCTGGCGGCGCTGGCCGACGAGGAGATTGTCGGTCACTTGACGCAGGTACACGGCGTCGGCGTGTGGACGGTTCACATGTTTCTAATTTTCGCGCTGCGCCGGCCGAACGTTCTGCCGACGGGCGACCTGGGCGTTCGGGCCGCCATCAAGAAAGCATACGGGCTGCCGGAGCTTCCCACGCCGGCTGAGATGGAGACGATCGCGCAGGGGTGGCATCCATTTTGTTCAGTGGCGAGCTGGTATTTGTGGCGGAGTCTGGAGAATCAGGGGGCGATGTAGGGTTGGCGGTTACGATCAGACAACCGCCACGGGCGAAATGGCGGCTATGCGTCGAGATGATCGGGACAGTATAGGCAAGCGGGGCGTTGGTATCCTTCCGATATGATAGTTCCTTGGAATGTATGGAGACCCAGTGCCGTCTTATTCGGACCGTTTTCGCGAGATCGCGCGACTGATCGACTTGAGCGGGGATTTCCCTGCGTTCGTCGGCGCCTTCGAAGGCATTCAAACGACAAGTCGCGCTCTGTTTGCCCGCGAGCTGAGCAAAGTCAGTCTGGCTGACAAGATTGTCTTCTTTCTGGGCGGACTTTGCCTGGAAGACTTCCTGGAAGTATGCGGGATTTCAGCGATCGGGTACGGATTCGGTGGCCTCAAGATTTTACGAAGTCTCTACGAGCGCGTCGTGACTGTCTCATATATATCGCTAAGGCCGGAAACGGCTCAGGACTTTTTCGATTTCCTGCCCGTCCAGGCGATGAAATTGCATCGAAGAGCAGGAGATGTTTATGGCTCTCGTTGGAGCGTCCCGCCGGAAGTTGAGGCGAGCATTCGCGAGTGGTATGAAAACGTGAAGGAACGTTACCAAGAGGTGCTCTGTCGGAAGTGTGGCACGAAACGGCCAACGCTCTCTTGGTCGTGCCAAAACCTTGAAGCACTTGCGGCATACGTCGAAAGGCAAACGAAGAAGAGTATTAAATCCGCCTATCTGCCCGCCGCTCTATTTCCGAATCTCTTCATCCATACTAATCTCGCCGGCACTGTGCGCGACTGGGATGATGCTTCGTCAGGGCCATTGGATTTCGGCGTTGCCCAGTCAGAGTGGCGGGGAGCGGCTCTCTCCGGCGCTCACGCCCTTTTGTGCGCTC
Organism: Bryobacteraceae bacterium; assembly: GCA_039924505.1. Classification (GTDB taxonomy): domain Bacteria; phylum Acidobacteriota; class Terriglobia; order Bryobacterales; family Bryobacteraceae; genus JBDTAT01. The sequence continues at coordinate 3,497 of JBDTAT010000833.1, read as the reverse complement.
TTTTCGATAGGCAGAATCAATACTTCAACCTGAAACTTGATGAGGCGATCAAGGACCGAGAACGAGATTGGCACCAAGTGTGGGATGGCTACGAGATGCCTCGGTGAAAGGTCCGTGCTATACGAACGCGCCTAATTAAAGGGACATAGTGCTCAGCAAAAAGGAGTCAGATACGGCTGGATAAGTCGCGGGTGGGACTGCATCTCTCCGAAGACCCGTGTCAGAGTGGCGAGCAGCGCATCCAGTCCGCTGAAGAAACGGTTGTGAGTCCCGTTCTTGCGGGTGTGCTGCCATAGCCTTTCGGTGGGATTAAACTCCGGTGAGTACGGTGGCAACTGATGCACTTCCAGCCAATGCCGGTTGGACTTGAACCATGCCCAGACCTCACGGTCTTTATGGTAAGAGGCGTTGTCCTGAATCAGAATCGCCCCCTGGCGGCGGTATCGCCGTGCCAGTTGTTCGAGGAAGCCCAGGTAGGTGGTGGCGTTAAAGACCGTGTCTTGTCGATAGTCGAACCGCGCGCGCCAGAGTTCGATAGCGCCGAGGATCTTCACGCTTTTGCGCTCTCCGGTGACTGGGACTTCGGGTGGGCAACCCACGCGACTCCAGGTAGCGTGCAGCGTCGAGTCCTGCCGAAAGCTGGCCTCGTCGGTGAAGATCAGCGCCCAGCGCCGCGATTGAGCTTTTTTTTTAGAGCGGGATAGGTGTGGCGGTGCCATCGGTCTTGCGCCTCGGCATCGGCGCGGGCCAGCACGCGGCGTGGCCGTTGCACGGAAAATCCCAAGGCGTGAAGCAGCTGGCGAACGTGGCCGGGATGGTACTGAACACCAAACTCCTCCTCGATCAGCCAGGCAATCATGGGCGACGTCCAGATGCCATTGTCCAAACCGTAGGCTACCGGGCCGCTGTCAAGGATGTCTCCCAACTGTTGCTGTTGCTTCTCTGTCAGTTCTGATGGCCGACCTGACCGATACCCTTCCAGCAGACCGTCTACTCCCTCGATCTGATACCGCTGGAGCCACTCGGACACCTTCGATCGCGGCGCTTGCAGGATATTCGCCAACTCGCCGCTGGTATGTCCTTCGGAATTCAGCACCACCGCGCGCAAGCGCTTGGCCACACGGTAGGCCCCATCCTTCTCCGCTTCCTTGCTCAGACGGATCAGATGCCGATATGTGCTTGAATGTAGCCGCAGCAAGCGTGGCAGCATAGGTCCCCCTGAGACCAGTATGCCACATATGTCCCTTTAGTTATGCGCGGCTGTATAGCAATAATAACTTGAACATTTATGCGTCGCTGTGACGGGAGGTTGGGGTTAGTTCGCGAAGCTTGCGGGAGGGGCGTGCGGCGCCTTCCAGGCAGGGGATGCGCTGCGCTCTTTGCGCTTTTGCGGATACTGAGGGAGGCGACCGGTGGCTGGTCGCCGTTGGTTTCGAGCGCGGTCCCAATAGTGCCGATTATTTCCAGATAGCGCGGATCCAGACTCGCGGGGATCCCGGACAACCAACTAAGAGATATCGTTCTACTAGGCACAATCAGGCCACGTGCGGGGGAGTTTTCGCTTACGTTGTTGCCTGGCATCCGGTATGCGGTCGAGCAGGAGCGGCGCTCTCCTGTCATAGCAGATTGCGTCCGTGATAAACTCGTGTCGGCGGATTATATGGGACGAACCGGATTGATTGGAACGGGATGTATCAGCGCGGGTGCGGCGCTGCTGCTCGCGACGGGTATTGCGAGCTTATGGGCGCAGGGTCCGGGCGGCGGGCGAACTGCTCAGGCGCTGTTTACCGCTCTGGATGCGAACGGCGATGGGACGCTGACACGCGCCGAGATCGAGTCGGGTTTCAATTCCTGGTTTACGGCTTGGAACAGCACGAATAGCGGGACATTAACGCGGGATCAGATCGCAGCCGGATTGAGCAAACTGCTGCCCGCGCGGCCCGCGGCGAAGCCTGGGCAGGGGAACAGTTTCAACATCGCCGGCAATTCGACTCCGATGACCGCGCCGCAAGCGGCCGTGGATGCCATGATGGCCGCCTTACCTGGCACGCCAGGCGTGAAGCCATTGCGTCCGCGCAAGGTGCTGGTGCTGGCGCATACGGGAGCGGGAGGATTCGTGCATGCCTCGATTCCGCTGGCCGCGAAGGCGGTGGAAGCGCTAGGAAACCGGGGCGGCCTGTGGGCCACGACAGTCACTTACGATGCCGCGGATATCAACACGAATAACCTCAAGAACTACGACGCGATTTTCCTGGACAGCACGACTGCCTGCTTCCTTGACGATGGGGATCCCGCGGTCACGGCGGCGCGGCGCTCGGCGTTCCTGGCTTTCGTCCGAAGCGGGAAGGGTATCGCTGGGATCCATGCGGCCACGGACGCGTATCACACGGACTGTCTGGCGGCTCAGGCGGCTGCGGACAGCGGCCGTACGGGACCCGATGCCGCGGCCATGATTCTCTCGGCCCAGTTCGTCGCGGCGGCCGACAAGGATCATAACAATGCCGTAAGCCGGCAGGAGTGGACCGCCGTTGCCGGCGATTGGTTCCAGAAGCTGGATACGGGCAACACCGGGAAGGCCGGCAGGGCCGATTTCGTGGCGCACTTCAATTCGTTGCTGCCGCCCCGGGGCCGGCGGGCGGGCGGAGAATCGAAGCCGGTTCAGCAGTGGCCGGAGTACAATACCCTGATCGGCGGTTTCTTCAAGTTTCACTGGCCCGATCCGCAACTGATTTATGTCAAGATCGACGATCCGGACAGCCCGTTGACGGCCATGTTCCACGGCAAGGAGTTCGAGATCCACGATGAGACGTATACGTTCGCGCAAGACTCGTTCTCACGCAGGAACGTGCATGTGCTGACGAGTATCGACTACGGCAAGATGAGCCCCGCGGATAAGGCGAAGGAAGCGAATCCGCGAACGGATGGCGATTATGCGTTGAGCTATATCCGCCGCGAGGGCCACGGGCGCGTGTTCTATGAAGGGCACGGCCACAGCGACCGGGTGTATGCCATGACACCCATGCTGGAACACCTGCGGGCGGGAATTCAATACGCGCTCGGCGATCTGAAAGCGGATGACAGCCCTTCGGTGAAATAGTGCGGCCGATGCGGCATCTGGAGCATGGCTGGATGAATCGGCGTTTATGGGTGCTAATCTGGCGGACAGACGGTCACGAGCTTGAGAATTCAGCGGTTTGGGCGTTCCCCCTGTAGCGATTGCTTCCGTGGATCCAAGGCAAATGACAGGCAGCGGGAGCAAATAGCCACGGGCTATCGTTCGACCCGCGCCACACTCCACAAATCATCGTACGTCCGGCACATCGCAGCAAAGGCATCCGTGATTTGGGTGACGGTCGTCGGTGCCGACTTCGCGCCGTCCTTGAATGAGGCGCCGGACTGATAACAGTCCGCCCGATCCACAAAAAAGACGTAGCGGTCGTGGAAATTTGGCGCAGACCGAACTTCTATCAGTATTCCGTTCTGGTGGGCAAAAGCAT
>JBDTAT010000832.1:0-3153 GCA_039924505.1 Bryobacteraceae bacterium | reverse complement strand
AGGTTGATCAGAGGAGATCCGTTGTTCTGATCGCCCGCGATGCCCAGCGTCTTCGAGAACGTGTACGCAAAGGCCACCTGATAGCCGGAAGCGAAGCGGCGCCCAAGCTTCGATTGCAGCGCATCGTACTTGTCGTTGCCGAGTCCCACAATTTGCGAAGTGGGGGCCGTGCGGCCATAGAGACCGAAGAACGGCTGGCGCGGCTGGCCGCCTCCCGGACTTCCCGCGTTTCGGTCCAGTGTGCCAACCTGCCCTACCGAACGCGTGCCCACGTAGGCCGTCTCGGCCAGCCAGCCGCCGCGAAGCTGTTTCTACAGCGTGAGATTCCAGGACTGCACATAGCCCCGTTTCCATTGGTCTGGGATAAAGCTGTTCACGACTATCTGGCCGCCGATCGGAACCACTCCGCTGCTGAAATCGGGCGCCGTTATCAATGGGATTCCGTTCTTCAACACGCTCGCGGGAGCGTAGCCGTTCGAACTGTTGATATTGGTCGAAATCAGCAAAGGATAATTGCCCCGAAGCCATTTCAGCATGGTGTAGGGATCGGTGGTGATCCCATACCCCGCACGAACGACGAACGTATCGCTCGCCCGGTAAGCGAGCCGAAACCCGGAACGAAGTCGTGCTTGCTTTCCGAGATGCCGCAATTGGACGGTACCGATCCGAGGTCGCAGAGCAGCGTGGTGTTATTCGACCAGTTATACTGCTCGATTCCGCGATCGGGCCTGGTGGCGATCGGAATATACTCCCATCGCACTCCGTAATTGAGCGTCAGCTTTCGCGTGGGCTGCCAGCGATCGCCCAAGTACCCGCTGTACTCGATGTTGCGGGTTTGGAGAACATCGGGAATCATCGACGTCCGTCCCAGCTGGTTTGTCGCGCCCAGGAGGAAAGATGCGAAGGCGTTATATTCGCTGCCGGCGGCACCTCCCTTCAGCCGCGTCTGGCCCTGGCCGAACGCGAAACCGCCCGACGCTCCGAAAGGCGCTCCGGAAAGAGCCTGCGGCTGCACGTGGTTAATCGCCTGGGTGTAGAGGTCGAATCCAAAGCGCACGTTGTGGCTGCCCTTCGTCCAGTTGCCGTTAGCCACGTATTGGTACTGAGGGTCGTCCTGACTCTCCGGCATGAAGTTGTTCGGGATGCCGATAGTGCTGAAGCCCGCAAGAGTGAACTCGGGCCACCCGCCCTCGAACCGCCTCGCGCCGGGTATACCCAGCACATCCAAACCCACCTTTTCATTCAACCGGGATTGGTTCACGTTCATCATTGTCCAGGTAACGCCGAAATAAGCGTCGAAAATCAGGCTTGGTGCCGCCACATAGGTGCCCGCGAGGGGTTGCGTTGTAAACCTTCCCATAACCATTACCCGGGGTGCCGCCATTTACGGCTGGGCCGCCCAGCGCGTCTCCAAAGTACTGCGCTTGAAACGTCGTAAAATCCAGCATGCTGTACCGGCCATACATATTGAACTTGTTGCTGGCATTCCAGTTGACTTTCGTGTCGAATGTCTGCCGATCTAAGGAAAACGGCCCGGAGGCGTAATAGTTGTTTTGATCTTTCGCGGTCCCTAGATTTGGGCTGGGCCACAGCGGGACAATCTTCGCGGCGGCCGGGTCGAAGCGCGATTGCGGAATGCGGTTCCCCGCGAAAGGCATTCTTCCCGAACCATCTGCGGCTCCGGTGAACGGATCGTAAAGGGGCGTGGGACTCGCGGATAAATCGCCCTGTCGCATCGCCACGGTCGGAATCGAGGCGATGCCCTGGCCCGCTTCGCGATCCCGGTTCGTTTCGTAGCTGACAAAATAGAAGAGCTTGTCTTTACGAAGGGGGCCGCCGAAAGTGCCTCCAGCCTGGTTCTGGATGAGTTTCGGCTTGGCGCTCGCCGCTGGGAGGAAGAACGGGCGCGCTTTGGTATTGTTGTCGTCGTGATACCAGAACGCGGAGCCATGGATCTGGTTCGTTCCACTTTTGATCTGTACGTTGATCGCGGAGCCGCCGGCGAGCCCTTGGTCTGCGTTGAATGAATTGGTCACCACATTTACGGATTCAATCGACTCCAGCGCGGGTACGTAGCCGGTAGCCTCGGAATAAAGATATTCGTGGTGCTGGCGCCATCGATGCGGGTGTTGTTCGTGGTGTTCGTCGCGCCGTTGACGTTGAACTGCAGCGCACGCGAGGGATTTGCCGGGATCGAATGGGAATTCTGCGGAGGACTGATACCGGGTAAGGTCACAAGCAGTTGCTGGTAATTGCGGCCCCCTGGTACCGGCGTGTTTTCCAGTGTCGCCACGGTCAATTCCGAGTGAACGTCGGAACGGTCGGCTTGTAGGCCCGCGTTCTCGCCGGACACGACGATGGATTCGGTTACGGCGCCCAATTGGAGTCTCACGTCCACACGACTGACGCTGTTGATGGCCACGGTTAAGCGATCGATGGAAGCTGTGCGGAATCCCTCCTTGACCACGCGGACCGTGTAATCGCCTGCAATGACGTCGGGGAAGTTATAAATGCCCGCGTCGCTCGATACCGCCGTGCGCGACAGGTTGGTCTCAATGCTAGTGATCGTGACGGCCGCGCCCGCGACGGCCGCCCGGTCCGGATCGGTTATATTGCCAAGAATGTTTCCATAAAGAATCTGGGAATTGGCCGGGCGGCTTGTCGCGAGCATAACAAGACCGATGAGGAGTAACGAGTGAAGAACGCGACTTGGCTTGGGATTCCTTGACTCAGCTCGTAACACGTGGTGCAGGCGATTGGCGCGGCTTTAGCCCGATGGCAATCGATACACGCCGCCATCTTCATCGGCAGCACGGGTTCAATCCGGGATTTGGCGGCTACATCCCCGTGACAGGTTCCGCATGAGAGACCCTTTGCCGCATGTCGGCTATGGCGGAAGAATACGAAATCCGGAAGACGGTAGATGGGGGCCGCGGGTGCGATCTCCTTGCTTGGAGCGATCGAAGCCAACATGCGAATGGACGCTTCTTTTTCTTATCCGCATCCACGACATTCGGGGCGCTATGGCAGGTCATGCACAACGACGCTGCGGGAAATCCCGCTCGCTCTTCCGTACCGGCCCCGCTGTGGCAGTAAGTGCATTGCAGCTTTAATGGCGCGTGCCGCTTGTGATCGAAGAGTTCCCGCACGGGA
>JBDTAT010000831.1:0-8332 GCA_039924505.1 Bryobacteraceae bacterium | reverse complement strand
GAGAGCCGCGAGTGTGCTTCCCAAAGCGGCGCATGCCCAAGGCGAGCGGTTCGCGCGGGCAGGCGTCATCGTTACGAATTTGATCCCGGCCGGGCAGTGGATCGGGGAAGGCAACGAGCCCGTGTTTTGAACACGGCTGCCTGGTTATCGGTCTTCGGGCCAACAAACTGCGTCCGGGGTTGTCTAACTGGTGTTGCCAAACTGGGGTTGCCGAAGATGATCGGCCAGTGGTCGCCGACCAGCTTACAGCAGCGTCTGGCGAAAACGCGCCTGATCGAGGAGCACTCGGCCTGCGTGAAGTTGCCGTCCGCGTACTGGTACTTTCAATTTACACCTTTCCGGTTCAGCTACGGCGATCTCGGTGTAATATTAGATTCTATCGGGAACGAAATAAGAAATCCCGTTAGCAAGGAGGAAAAATGAAGTTTTCTGTTGTATTATGCATGCTGGTGGCTGCCGCGCTTGTCGCGTTCGGTGCCCCAGTTTCCTTTAGCCAGTGCCCCGCGGTCGGGGCAGACACTTCTGGCTGCGAGCTTTTGATTACGGTTACCTCAGTAAACGGGGCCGGCGCCAGCACGGCGTTTACGGTGGCCACGTCATCCCCCGACCTGGGACCTTACGACGCTTCCGACGACACCCTGATTGGCGCGCAGAACGCGTCTGGGGCAATCTTGAAATCGATTACCTTGAGCGGCACGGTCGCCGGTGACGGTATCTTTGATTTTGAGGGGGATGGCGCCTGCACTATCATTACCTGCTCGAGCACCGACTCGACGAAATACGGTGGTCCCGGTGTGACTTTTACCGGAATCGGCGGCACTTTCGATTCGTCCGGCACAGTGAATGTGGGCGGCACGACTGGTGTGGCCAACGGCTCTTCAGCGTGGTTCAGCCTGGAAGGAACTATCCCCGCCAGCGTGATAAGCGGCACTCCCGAGCCGGGTTCCTTGGCTCTCCTGGGAACAGGTTTGGCTGCGCTCCTCGGCATTAGACGGCGCAGAATGAAGAAATAGTTGTTGTCTTGCAGTCGTCTGGAACGTGCTGGCCGCAGCTTCTCCTCGACGGGAGTTGCGGCCATTTTTATTGTTCGCGTCAGCCGACTCAAACACGCCGGAGCCGCTTAGGGCCAGCGGGAACGCTGTGACCGAGTTGAGCCGCCGCGTGATCATCCAAGGTAAGAACCGTATGCGGTGGCACCGCAACTACGGGTCCGTGCGGGAGTCGTAACGGCCATCCGTACCGCGACGGTCCCGGCCACTGGCGGCTAGCCGGGCGGTCTCACCGGCAACGCCGTCGCGATTTCAAATTTCAATTGTGCGTGCGCCGCGCGCAGAGCGCTCTCCACTTCCGGCGCGTTTCCGCCGCGGGCGAACAGAAAACCAAGGTAGCTCGCGCCCTCTGGCAACCCCAACAGCGCCTGCCCTGGCTTAGCCGTGATGACGACCTCTTCCATCCCCGTCACGGCTCCGGCTTCGCTCGATCCCGAAACGCCGCGATAAACACCATCGTGGGGAACCGGGATCATCATGACGCCGCTCGCGGGCGATACGGGGTGCAACGGACCGATCTGTTCACCGGCTGCGTGGCGCAGTATCACTTCTTCGAGAGAAACGTCTTCCAAGGCGCTCGCGCAAAACGGAGTGCGGCGCGAAGCAGTTCCCGGCTCGGACGGTGGTGCGCGCCGCACCCTTTGCGCTCCGGCGAAACGAAGCGTTTTCGCGCACAGTCCCCCAATCGGCCGCGCGGCCACTTCCAGCATCCACACTCCGGCGTGGTTGATCCGCATTTCGGCGTGAACAGGTCCGCGAGTCAGGCCGAGCGCCTCAATGGCGCGTTGCGTAGTATCGACAATCGCCGCCTGTGTTGCGGCGCTCGCGCGCGACGGTGTCGTATATATCGTCTCTTCAAAAAACGGCCCGTCGAGAGGATCGGGTTTATCGAACAGCGCCAGCACCCTGAGCCGTCCATCGGTCAGCAGGCCTTCGAGCGCGAACTCGCGGCCCGGAATGAAATCTTCCACTTGCAGATAGCGGTCGGCGCCGTCGTGAAGGCGCATAACCTCAGGCGCCGCCAGCAGTGTCCGGATGCGCTCGAATGCCGCGATAAATTGCGCTGCGTCGTCGGCGCGAATCACGCCGCGGCTGGCCGAAAGACCCAGCGGTTTCAAGACGCACGGATAACGCGCGTCCGCGGCCGCGCCGCGCGGAGCGGCATCCAGCGCCACTCGCCGGTACCCGGGCACGGCTAACCCAGCCGCGCGAAAGCGCTCGCGAGAGAGATACTTGTTGCGCGCCGCCTCCACCGATCCGGGTGAGTTGTATGGCAATCCCAACCGCTCCGCAGCTAATGCGGCCAGCCACGCCGGCCGGTCTCCCACCGCAACGATTCCATCCAGCGCCCCGGCGCATTCACGCGCGATGGTTTCCGCCGCGCCACATGCGTCGTCGAAACGTACTGCGATCGCGCGATCGCCCCACGGGTCCTCGAGCACATGGCAGCGGTCCGTCGCCAGCCGCAATTCATAGCCCACGCGCGCCGCCTCTTCGGCGAAGACGCGGGTCTGGTAGCCGGTGGTGGACGCGACAAGCAGCAGACGTTTCGGTGCGGACAAAGCTGCTTCCAGTTTAGAGGTTTGATAGGATCGTATGAAATACATTTCTCGAGGTAATGAATGTTCAGGAACCACGTAGTTCTCGCCGCGGCGTGCGCGCTCCTCTGCGCCACCGCATCGCTGACCGCCCAGACCACCGGCGCCATTGAAGGCATCGTCACGGATCCCTCGGGCGCGTTCATCCCGAACGCCGCTGTCACGTTGACGAATGAAACGACTCATGTCGATTCGCGCACCACCACGAATGCCGCCGGCTACTTTCTGTCCGACGGGCTTCCAGCCGGCGTCTACGACATTGAGGCCACGCAACCGGGATTCAAGGAGTACTCGGTGAAAGGCGTCATCGTCGACGTTACCGCGCGGGTCCACCGGGAGATCACGCTACAGATCGGAAGCACGGGCGAAAGCGTCACCGTGCAGGCCAGCCCGGTGCAGGTTCAAACCGCCGATGGCACGGTGTCCGCCGTCATTACGCGCGAACAAATCGCCACGGCTGTGCTGAACGGCCGCCACTACGCGCGGCTCGCCATGCTGCTGCCGGGCGCCACTTATCAGGGCGGCTCCGATGAGCTCTCCGGCGCCGGTCTGAATGCGCCCGATTCGCCGGTCTCCTTCAATGGCATCAACAATAAGGCGTCCGGCTGGTTTGTCGACGGCGCCTACGACATGAATCAGGGTAACGGTTCCTCCAACACGCACGTTCCGGTCATCGATTCGCTAGAAGAGGTGCAGGTGCAGACGTCGAATTACAGCGCCCGCTACGGCACCACCGGCGGCGCTATCATTAACGCCGTCACCCGCAGCGGGACCAGCGCGTTCCACGGCGCCGCTTACGAGTATTTCCGCAATAACGATCTGGACGCCCGCAATTTTTTCAGCCCCACGCGCACGCCGCTAAAGCAGAATCAGTATGGCTTCACTATCGGCGGTCCGGTCTTCTTTCCGCACTACAACAAAGACCACAACAAGACATTTTTCTTCTGGAGCGAAGACTGGCGGAGGCGCAACAGCGCGGCGGTGAATCTCACCGCGACCCCCACGGATGCCATGCGGGCGGGCGATTTTTCCGCGGAAGCGGCGCGCCTCGGAAAGCCCATTCTCGATCCCACCACTAAACAGCCTTTCCCCAACAACATCATTCCCACGAGCCGCATCGACCCAAACGCCGCGCTTTTATTGAAAACATATTTCCCGGAGCCGAACTATCCCGGCTCGTTTCAGAACTACATCAACAATGGCGTCGGTATTCTGGACCCGCGTACCGACACTGTGAAGATCGATCATAATTTCACGGATTCGTTGCGCGCCTCCTTTGTCTGGTCGCACGACAACATCCCGGTGCTTTCGACCAACGGCAATCTCACCGGGTCTCCGTTCCCCAACATCCGGCAACGGGAAGCGACCACCGGGGACGACGGCAACGTCCGCCTCAATTGGACTCTGTCGCCGCGCACCACGAACGAGGTTTCGTGGGCCATTAAAGAGTTCAATGTGAACCTGCTGCTCGAAGGCGAGGACGGCGTCTCTCCGGTCCGCCCGGCCGGTCTGGCAATTCGCGATTTTTATCAGGGCGCGAATAAACTGAATCTGATTCCGCAGATCACGTTCAATCAGGGGTGGGGCAGCATCAGCACCAACCTGCTGCCGCTTTCTCCGGCCAAGGATAACAACTTCGTCTTCGCCGACAACTTCAGCCACATCGCCGGCAGCCACACATTACAGGCGGGCGTTTCGTGGTTCCACTACAACAAGACGCAGGCGGCGTTCAATTCCACGCAAGGCAGTTACAGTTTCGACGGCAGCTTCACGAACGATCCAGTGGCCGACTTCCTGCTGGGCGATGCGCGCACGTATTCGGAGAGCCAATCGCTTTACGTCCGCACCTACAGCTTCGATCAGACGGAATGGTATGCGCAGGACGACTGGCGCGTCACGCGCAAGTTGACCGTGAACGCCGGCGTCCGGCTGTTTGTTATCCCGATGACGCACGTCGATGGCAACCTGATGTCGTCGTTCGTGCCCAGCCAGTACGATCCGGCCAAGGCCCCGCAGATCTCGAGCGCCGGCATTCTCGTCCCCGGCGCGAACTACGATCCTCTGAACGGGCTGGTGTTTCCGGAAAAGAACGGCACGCCGCGCGGATTCGTCAACACCTTCGTGGGACTGGCGCCACGCTTTGGTTTCGCATACGATCCCACCGGCAACGGCAAGATGGCCATTCGCGGAGGCTACGGCATCAGTTATCTTAACGTCGGTACGGACCAGAGCGGGCTGATAACCAACCCTCCTTTTAATCAGACTGTGTCGCTGCAAAACGTCTCGCTCGACGATCCGAGCGGCGGCACACCCAACGCTCCGCGCCCCATCTCGCTCAACGCCTTCGACACCAACTTCAAACGTCCGATGGTGCAGTCTTACAGCCTCACGGTCCAGCGCGAGTTGCCCGGGCAGATTCTGGCGTCGGCCGGTTACGTCGGCACGCGCGGAACCAATTGGGAAGTGTGGATCGACCGCAACTCGCCCAACTTCGGCGTCACGCCTCCCGGCTACGATTTCGATCCGCGCCTCGGCCAAGGGTACAACCAAAACCTGCTGCGGCCCTTTGCCGGCTACGCCGGTATCACGGAATTCTCCAGCGGTCTCAGTTCCGATTACAACTCCTTGCAGACCACGTTCCAGCGCCGCTTCTCGAACGGCCTCGCCATTCAAGGCGTGTACACGTATAGCAAGACAATTGGCGAGGAGCAGACCCGCCGCGACATGCGCGTGCAGAATCCGCTGAACTGGGACGCCGACCGCGGCCCGGTGGATTTTGACCGCACGCACGTTTTCAGCGCCAGCTACATCTATACGCTGCCGTTCTTCCACGGACGCCGGAATCTGGCCGGCCAGGCGCTCGGCGGCTGGGAGTTGAGCGGGTTTCTCACGGCACAAAGCGGGCTCGCTCTTACGCCTGGCATTTCGCTTTCCTCCGCCGGCTTGGCCACGCGCCCCAACGCCACCGGCGCGCCGGCCTCCGGTCCTCGCACGCAGTCCCAATGGTTCAACCCGGCCGCATTCGTTGCGCCTGCGCTCGGCATGTACGGCAACGCCGGCGTCGGAACCCTCCGCGGCCCCGGCTTCTGGATCTGGGATTCGTCGGTCTCCAAACAATTCCCCATCAAGGACCAATTCCGCGTGCGCTTCGCGGCCGAGTTCTTCAACTTCTTGAACCACACCAACTGGGCGAGCGTCGATACGGGCTTGGGCGATGGCACATAGGGGCGAGTAACCAGCTCGCGTGATGCCCGCCGCATTCAGTTGAGTCTCCGCGCCGACTTTTGACGAGGGAAGCAGATGGCGGCGCCGGCCGCCTCGTTGTTTCTGTGCCCTGCGCGCGTAGACGTGCGCGTTTTGGGGCACCGCCGCGACCACGTTTGGGTCGGCGCCTACGAAATGCGTATCAGTTTGCGAAACGGAGCCAGTTTCGGCCTGTGGGATCTGAGGTGGGTCCGCTTTCTGGGCAGAGACTTCGCGAGCAAGCGTTCAGTCGCGCGGCGCGGTTCGAGCGGCGCCTCGCCGGGTTCCATTCCAAACAGGTGGCAATGCAAGGCTCGTTTCTCCGCCGAGGTTCTTCCTGTTTCTACAATTACGAGTACAGTTCCGGGCGCAATCACTGCCCAGGCCGATGTCCAATCGAAAACGCCGGCCGATCAGCGGACGCCGTGCGCCCATCCGTGGTTCCCAAACGGCGAGTGAATTCGAGTCACAACCCGGCCAAAAACTTTTTCTCTTTGTTTTCAATCTCCTGCGGCCCTTCCGCGGTCTGACCGGCTTGGCCGCGGCTTACCTTCTAAGCAGGAAGCGGACCCGGAGTCCGTTCAAGGAGAAACATGAATCCAAATCAGTTCGCAACTATTATGGAAGCCAAAGCGATCGCGCAACAACTTAGCGGAATTGGCGGGGGCGTCAAGCCTCTCACCGACGACGATACCGTCAGCGGCATCTATATTCCGCAGTATTTCGGGCCGTGGGCGGCTCCGTCCATTGGCGATTCCAAGTTCTTTCACTTCCGCTTTAACAACGGCGCGGAGGGTTTCAACGTTGGACTCGTCCGGTTGTTCATGCAGGTTTTCCCGGCCTCCTGGCAGGGGATGATCGCCGCGCAGGTGAATGCCGCGGGCGCGTAGGTTGCTCTCCGCAACGGCGGATTGAACTATTCCGGGGCAGGCATCGCGTATTCATGGCAATTGCAGGAATGCAGGCGTGGGCCGGCCCCGGAATTTCAACCGCCGTGTAGTCCGGAAAACCGGTATTTTCTGGGTGTGGACGAGCCCGCGAACTCGCAGTCGATGTTTACCTCTTTGTGGTGTACGGCGATTGCGGTGCGAGCACGCCGCAGGGAAAGGCGGCACGCCGAAGTTCCGCCAACTCTCGGATACCGGCTCCCAAGCTACGAAGCAAGCTACGCCAGCTCGACGCGGTCCATCGCGAGGAATTCCTGAATGTGCGGATCGGGGCTGTTCCCCAGTTCCGCCACCGGACCAAAATAGATGCACTTACCCTCGGAGAGAAACACTACGCGGTCGGCTACTTTGCGCATCAAGTCCAGATCGTGCGTCACCACGACGGCCGTCAGGCGAAGCTGATTCTTCAGGCGCAGCATCAGGTTTCCCAAATGATCCGACATGATCGGGTCCACCATGGTCGTCGGCTCATCGTAAAGAATACACTCCGGTTGCGCGGCCAGCGCGCGCGCAATCGCAACGGCGCGCTTGTAGCCGGTGGATAACTCGGACGGCGCCGCATCGGCATATTCGCCCAGGTCCACTAGGTTCAGCAGCCCGTGGACCACATCCTCTTTATTCTGCTCGTTGTAATCGTCGCGGAGTTCGAGCGAAGAGAGAATGTTTTCGGCCACCGTCAATGAGTCGAACAGTGCGCCGTTCTGAAATACCATGGTGACCTTCTTGCGGATGCGCCGCAGCTCGGTCTCCGTGGCATGGGTGATGTCGGTGTAAGAAACGATGACTTCGCCCGAGTCCGGCTGTAAAAACCGCATGATGTGAGCCAGGGTCACCGACTTGCCGACGCCGCTCCTGCCGATAATCGCCAGCGTCTCGCCCGCATCGACGTGAAAACTCACATCGACTAGAACGGGTTGATCGAACGTCTTATATACGTGCCGGAACTCGATGTAGTGGGGAAACTGTTCGGTCATGCCGGTTCTGGCTGCGACAGATCGTCGCTCCAATCCGCGGGAGTATTGATATTGGCGAACCACTCCGGCTCCGTTACGGGCCAGAACACGGGCTCGAGCATTCGGACAACATCCTGCATTTTCAGCATGTTGGAAGCGAGCGCCTGTTCGAGACCGGGAAGGCAGCGGCGGTGGTAAGCCGCGCACAGCGGCTCGATTCGGCCGTTCTCGCCCCTCGGCGCCAGACAGTCGCCTCCACAAGCGTCCGCGGCCTGCAGGAGGCGGCGCAAGAAGTCAGCCGAAACCGCCGGCATATCGCAGGCAACAATCAGGTTCCAATCGGCATGCGTCGTGCGCAGAGCAGTCAGAATTCCGCCCAGCGGCCCGCGCCCGGCCACGTGATCGGCCACCACTGGATGTCCAAGCGGGGCGTATTTGCCCGGATCCCCCACCAGCGTCACAGAACCGGCGGCGGTCAGCACTTCGCCCGCGACGTAGGCCGCCAGCGTTGTTCCGCGATGCGGCAACCAGGCCTTGTCGCG
>JBDTAT010000830.1:0-6026 GCA_039924505.1 Bryobacteraceae bacterium | reverse complement strand
GAACCCCTACGATTTGCTGCCGACCATCCGCTCGCGCGCAGTGCCGATTCATTTAGGGCCGCTCAGCCACCAGGATATGCTGGCCTTCGCCAAATCGCGCGGTCTCTCCGCTGCCGGGCGGCGCATTGCGCTCGCCGCCGGCTCCCCGGGCGTAGCCGCGTCGCTCGATCTCGAAGCGTATGACCATCGGCGCGACGCCATGCTTACGCTGCTCGAGGTCGCCGCAGGCCGCGCTCCTTTCGCCTCCTGGGCTCCGCATTCCGAATCCATCGGCGCGCGTAAAACCGAGAAACTCGAAGCGTATCTCGACGTGTTGTACCTGCTGCTCGAAGATCTGCTCATCGCGGCCGATCGCCCAGGCGAACTGCGCAACATTGATATTCAGGACCGCCTTCAGACCCTCGCGCCGCGTGTTTCCTACGATTGGATTCGCGCCGCCGTCCGCAAGACCGACGAATTGGTGAGCTTGTTGCGCCGCAATATCCAAAAAAGTATCGCTCTCGATGCCCTCGTACTGGAATTGCGCGCTCTGGCGCAGGCCGCCTGAGGCTCCGCCCCGGATCTCGCGCCAAAATCGATTCAAAGTTGCGGCACCCGCGTCAGTGTGATACAAGGGAAGCAATAGCAATCTAAACCTCTCTGAAGACCCGGTTTCATCTCTCGGGTCTGAAGTAGTCCTCGATCTTAAGGAGTGCGTTGTGGAGTCCGCCAATCGTAAACTCATCCGTCCGTCGCTGAACGAAATTAAGGAACAGATCAGCAGCCGCAGCTCTACTACTAAAAAGAAGGCCGTCCCGCCCGACCAGACCAACGCGGAGAATTTTTATTACATTAAGCAGATGCAGACCAAGACGCCGATGGTAATTGTGCTGAAGGATGGCGAAAGTCTCACCGGCATCATCGAGTGGTACGACAAAACCTGCCTGAAGGTAAATCGCGAAGGCGCCCCGAATCTGCTGATCTTCAAGCCCAACATTAAATACATGTACAAGGCGTAACATCCCCGGGCGCGCGGCGTATCCGCGGACATATCGCGTGGGGAAGACGTCTCCCGGAAAGCCGGCGCAGGCCTAACCATACTATTTCCGGCTGCGCGTGGCGATGGCGGCGTGAAACCAACGAAATATGTGGCCGCCAGCCCCGGCAGCGCGTCTACGAATGGGCTCCTTGTAATCGAATATCGGCATCCATTCCACTTTCGCTACCCAGGGATGGATTACGGCCTGTAAGGACCGGGCTGCGATACAATAAGAGCTTCCCGGCATGTTTCGTGTCCTCGCCTAAAATGGCTGGGCGGATGCTTCGCCGCCGCAAGAACCGCGAAACAATCCGCCGGTTCCGCAGGCAGCCTGGCGGAAAAACTTATGACCACTTCTCAACCAGACGCCGGCGGCCATTTCGGGCCTTACGGCGGCCGCTATGTGCCCGAAGTCCTGATGGCGCCGCTGGAGGAGCTGGAAAAGGCGTACCGGAATGCGTGCACCGACCCGGCGTTTCAAGCGGAGCTGAAGGATCTGCTCGACAACTACGCCGGGCGGCCCACACCGCTGTATTACGCGCGGCGCCTGAGTGAAACACTAGGCGGCGCGCGCATCTATATTAAGCGCGAAGATCTGCTGCACACCGGCGCGCACAAAATCAACAACTGCCTGGGCCAGGCGCTGGTGGCCCGGCGCATGGGAAAGCGGCGCATCATCGCCGAAACCGGCGCGGGCCAGCATGGCGTCGCCAGCGCCACCGTCTGCGCATTGTTCGGCTTCGATTGTACGGTGTACATGGGCGAAGAGGACATGCGCCGCCAACGGCTGAATGTTTTTCGCATGCGGCTGCTGGGCGCGAAAGTTGTGGGCGTATCCAGCGGCAGCCGCACGCTGAAAGACGCCGTGAACGAGGCGATGCGCGATTGGGTGACGAACGTTGCGTCCACGCATTACATGCTCGGCTCCGCGCTGGGTGCGCATCCATATCCCATGATGGTGCGCGATTTTCATCGCGTCATTGGAGAAGAGACGCGGCGGCAGATTCTCGAAAAGGAGCGGCGTTTGCCGGACGCGATTTTCGCCTGCGTGGGCGGCGGCAGCAACGCCATCGGCATGTTTCATGCGTTCCTTGCCGACAGCGGGGTCCGCATGATAGGCATTGAGGCCGGCGGCCGCGGCGCACGCTTGGGCGATCACGCGGCGCGTTTTTCGGGCGGCGCACCCGGCGTACTGCATGGGGCGTTCAGCTATTTGCTGCAGGATGGCGATGGCCAGGTCGCGGTGACGCACTCAATCTCCGCCGGTCTCGACTATGCGCTCGTGGGTCCGGAGCACGCATGGCTGCACGATGAGAAACGCGCCGAGTATGTTTCGGCGACCGACGCCCAAGCGCTGCAAGCGGCGGCCACGTTGTCGCGCACGGAGGGCATTATTCCGGCGCTCGAATCGGCGCACGCCGTGGCGGAAGCCATTCGCCGCGCGCCGGCCGCAAAGGGTGAGCTGTTTGTGATCAACCTGTCCGGCCGCGGCGACAAGGACACCGATATTTATCGCGAGAATTTGAAGGAGCTGGATGGCGACGCGAATCCGCCGACTTTTTGAGCGATTGAAAGAAGAGCGCCGGGCCGGCTTGATCGCCTACATCACCGCCGGCGACCCCGCGCCGGAACGAACCGCCTCGATGGTGGCGGCGCTGGAGCGCGGCGGCGCCGATCTGATTGAACTCGGCGTGCCGTTCTCCGATCCGATCGCCGACGGGCCCGTGATCCAACGCGGATCGGAGCGGGCGTTGAAGGCGGGCACGACACTGGCGCGCGTGCTCCAGATTGCCGCCGAAATCCGCCGGTCGTCCCAGATCCCGCTGCTGCTGTTCACCTATCTTAATCCGGTTTTGCGTTACGGCTTCGAGCAACTCGCCCGCGACGCGGTGGCCGCCGGCATCGACGGATGTTTGCTGACCGACTTGAGTGTGGAAGAGGCCGGGCGATACACCGGCGTGATGCGCGCGCACGGACTGGATACGGTGTTTCTGGCCGCGCCAACCAGCACGCCGGAACGTCTGCGGCTGGTAGCGGAATATTCGAGCGGCTTCGTCTATCTGGTGTCGCGAACCGGCGTGACAGGAGAGCGGGACTCGGTGCCGCGCTCGGTGGCCCCGCTGGTGGAGGCGATGCGGCAGGCGACCGATTTGCCGCTGGCAGTCGGGTTTGGAATCTCCGGCGCGGAGCAGGCGGCGGCCGTCGCCCGCCTGGCCGACGCGGTGGTGGTCGGCAGCGCATTCGTGCGGTTGATTGAGCGAACCGGGACGGCCCCGTCGCTTGAACCCGAGTTGGAGTCGTTCGCACGCCAACTGTCGGACGGAATCCGATTAAAATCGTCATGAGCAACGAGTCCGAACGGGAAAGCTTGTCGGCGTGGCGCGCGCGCATCAACGATGTGGATGCTCGAATTCTGGAATTGCTCAACGAGCGCACCCGGATCGTCGAAGAGATTGGCCGCATCAAGCAGAACCTGAATCTTCCGGTGTACGAGCCGAAGCGCGAGGATGAAGTCTATGCCAATGTCATCGGGCGCAATCGCGGTCCGCTGCCGTCCGACGCCGTGAAGCGGGTGTTCGAGCGAATTATCGACGAGATGCGCGCGTTGCAGCGGATGCGCCGGAGCGCAGCTCCCGATAGCGATGCAAATTAGACCGGGCAGTCCCGTCCGTGGATGGAGAGAAAGCCGATGCTGGTAGTAATGCAGGAAGACGCGGCGGAAATACTTGTGCAAGCGGTCATCGACCGGCTGGTAACGATGGGATTCACCGTTCATCGGTCCACCGGCGTGCGTCACACTGTGCTTGGCGGCGTCGGACCGGCGGAGAATTTCGACCCGGCCGACTTCGAGGCGATGGCGGGCGTGAAGGAATGCCACCGCATCGTGTCGCCGTACAAGCTAGCCAGCCGCCACTTCCGCCCGGCGGGAACGGTCGTGAAGATTGGGGACGTCGAGATCGGCGGGCCTAAGATTGTGATCATGGCCGGACCGTGCAGCGTCGAGAATCGCGATCAGATCGAACGTTCGGCCGAGATCGTCGCCCGGGCCGGCGCGCAAGTGATTCGCGGCGGCGCGTTCAAGCCGCGTTCCTCTCCTTATAGTTTTCAGGGCCTGGGCGAAGACGGCCTGAAATTGATGCGGGATGCAGCCAGCCGCAACGGGTTGCTGGTGGTGAGCGAGGTGATGGACCGCACGCAGATTCCATTATTGGCCGAGTACGCGGACATTTTGCAGGTGGGCGCGCGCAACATGCAAAATTTCAATCTTCTGCGCGAGTTGGGCAAACAGCGCAAGCCCGTGCTGCTGAAGCGCGGCATCGCGGCGACCATCGAAGAGTTGCTGCTGGCGTCCGAATACATTCTTTCGGGCGGCAATTATGACGTGATTCTGTGCGAGCGCGGCATTCGCACATTCGACAATTACATGCGTAACACCATGGACATCGCCGCCATTCCTGTAGTGAAGCATCTTTCGCACCTGCCGATTCTGGCCGATCCGTCGCACGGGACTGGGCGGCGCGACAAAGTGCTGCCGATGGCGCGCGCCGCGGTGGCCGCCGGAGCGGATGGTTTGCTGGTAGAGGTGCATCCGGATCCGGACCACGCCTTGAGCGATGGCGCGCAGACTCTGACACCCGAGCAGTTTGGCGAGATGATGGAAGACACCCGGCGGATCGCTCTCGCCGTCGGGCGCACGATGTAACGCGGTTTTCTTCCATGCGCTCTGTTGCAATTGTTGGCGTGGGGCTGATCGGCGGATCCTTCGCCCTGGCTCTCCGCAAGGCCGGTTTCCGGGGGAAGATCGCCGGCGTCAGCTCTCCGCCGGCAATCGAACAGGCATTGCGTTTGGGCGCGATCGAGGAAGGCATCGATCTGCCACAGGCCGCAGCGGAGTTCGATCTAATCTTTCTCTCCCAGCCGATCCTGCGGATTCTCGGCACGCTCGATGTCCTCGATCCGTTGCTGAATCCCGGTGCGCTGGTCACCGACGCGGGCAGCACGAAGCGGGAGATTGTCGCGCGCGCTTCCGCCAGGCTGACGCGCAGCCAGTTTCTGGGAGGGCATCCGATGGCGGGCAAGGAGACGCGTGGCGTTGCTTCCGCCGATCCGGATTTGTTTCGCGGGCGAACGTGGGTGCTAACCCCGCAAGCGGCGCAGGAATTGGAAACCGCGCCAGCGCGGGAATTCACCGGCTGGATTCGGGAAATCGGCGCAGACCCGGTGGTGCTGGCGCCGGAGGATCACGATCGCATTGTGGCGTTCACCTCGCATCTGCCGCAATTGCTTTCGACTGCTCTCGCCGCGACATTGGCTGCGGTGCCGGAGGCCACCAGCGCGGCGGGTCCCGCGGCGCTGGATCTGACCCGGCTCGCGCTCAGCCCCTACGATGTATGGAGTGATATTTTCGCGACCAATTCCGGTCCGGTGGAAGAAGCGCTGCGAGCGTATATCGCAACGCTCGACGACCTGCGCAGGGAGCTGTCCTCTCCCGCGCTGCGCGACCGCTTTGAAAAGGCCGCCGCCGCCGCCGAGTTGTTGCGCCAATCCTCTGGGCGGACGTAAGCCGAATCTCCGGTTACGTAAATCGTCGCGGCCCGGCAGACCGCGCCGGGGGATATAATAGTCCTTTCCACGATGAAGGGGCGATGAGTTCGGAGCCACAGTTCCATTCGAGCGTTCTTCGGGACGAGATCGTTCATCTCGATGGGGTGCGGAAAACGCTGCTGCGCCGCGGCCACAGCCTTCTTTCATCGAATGAACTAAACGAGGATCTCTATCTTCTTGAGTCGGGATTCGTAAAAATTGCGCGCATGGAATCTGGCGGACGCCAAGTGATTCTACGGATCGCCTGCGCCGGCGATCTAATCGGAGAACATATTCTGTGGCCCGGCGCGAGGGCGGACGTTGTTGCCGAGGCGATTCACGACGCCATATTGTTCTCGATCCCGCGCGAAGTTTTCACTAGCGGCGCCGAGCGCCGTCCTCAATTGTGGCGCGCGCTGAGTGC
>JBDTAT010000829.1:0-3195 GCA_039924505.1 Bryobacteraceae bacterium | reverse complement strand
GATCACGGTGAGGCAGGGGGCGGAGCCATGAGGAGAGGGAAACACGAGCGCAACCCGTTTATTAGTATGCCGGTCGCATCTCGGCCGCTCCGCGAGCCACATCTACGCGCCGGGTAATGAGAAACTCGCGCAAAACGGAGCGCGTCGCGAACCGGTTCCGTCCACGGGCAGTGGCGCGCGCCGCACCCTTTGCGCTACAGCGCTACGCTTTCTGGGCGGCGGCGGCCTGCATGGCGGCCATGCGAACCTGATGTTCGCGAGTCAGGTGCGGCACGATACCGAGCATGCGCTCGATCAACATAAGTTGTGCGCGGTGGTGCATCTCATGCTCCTTCACGCTCGCCAACATGTCGAAACGGGTGCGGCTGGGAGGAGTTCCGCCGGGCGGCATGTGAACACTTTGGCCCAGGAAGTCGTCGGACAGCGATTCCACGGCTTTGGCGTACCTCTCACCCTCATTTTTGAGAAGAGCGATAATCTCCGCTTTGGTGCGCGGCTTAGCTGCCTCGGCCGCGACCCCGGCCATAAGTTTCATGTAATCGAAGCCTTCCAATGAGGAACGCTTCTCGACCAAGTTGATTTGCTCCTGGAATTTTCCGGCCAGTGCGATGTGGGTGAGCATTTCAGCCACGGTCCTGGTCCCCTCGGCCGCGCGGTAAGTGTAGTTGTCCTCTGGAATCTCTTCCGCAACTATCAGTGTGTTCTTACGCACCGTCCGAAAGGACGCGGCAAGATCTTTGGCTCCGTAATAGTTCATAGTGCCAAGTTTACCGCACAGACGTTACGGAGATTATGCGCGCCCGGAGAGCGGGGCGGGATGGCCGGACACGGCGGAATTTCGAGGCTGGCACCGGTTTGCCGACTTGGGCCGTCACGGCCTGGACGCTAATTGCCGGAGTGGTCGGCGTCTATGGTAACGCTCAGGGCGGTCTCTTTGTGGTCGCGCATCACAAGGATGGGGATGGCGTGTTTGGCGTTCGGACCGCCGACTGCAGCGGAGACTTCGCCGGGTGTGACAACCGGGTGGTCCTCCACTTTGAGAATTACATCGCCGGCTTTCATGCCGGCTTTTGCGGCCGGCGAATCCTCTAACACGGAGCGGACGAGGACACCTTGTTTCACGCCGAAATATTGGGCTAATTGGGAACCGAGGCCTTCCGCCTCAATTCCAAGAATGGGGCTGCGCCAGGACATGTGGGAAATATCAGGCATGGAAAAACCTTGCATGTGGATGCGGGGCATGGGCGGCATGGAGGGCATCGGCGGCATGAGGAAGGCTTCGCTGCCGGGAGGACGCATGTGGTGAGAGCCGATCTTGACCACCATGGTTTGGTCAGCGCCGGCGCGGCTGATACGGATTTTCACGTCGCGGCCGGTGGGAGTTTCGCGCACGAGGCGGGAAAACTGCTCAAAGCCGACGACCTTGACGCCGTTGTATTCGAGGATGACGTCGCCCGACTGCAAGCCGGCTTTGGCGGCGGGGCTATCGGGTTCCACCTGGGTGATCTCGACGCCGGCCACCTCCTTGAGATGTAGAGTGTTGGCACGATTGGCATCGATTTCCTGCAATCCGACGCCGAGATAGCTGGCCTGGGGTCCGGGAAAGGACGGACGCGCGAGGCGGGCGGGGGGCGGCGGTGGGTCGGGCGGGGAGGGTGGAGATTGCATGGCGAAGGCGGCGGGAACGGCGAGGATGAGGGCGATGGAGAGAAATAGACTTGGGATTGATTGGAGTTTCATGGTTTACCCGATTCGGATCATTTTTCGCGGCGCAGATAGATTATCCCGCCCGACGCTGTCACGTGCAGGAGCGGGCCGCCGCCGTTCAACGCGCCTTCGGCCATGGCGCGGCGGATGCGGATTTGCGGAAACTCGGAGACGATGCGGCCGCCGGCTCCGGGGGATTCGTTGCGCGCTAGCACGGACACTCGAAGATTGGACGGGATCATGACGGTAATGTCACCTCCACCGGTGGAGAGAAACGATTCCTGCATATGGAGGCCGGGCAGCAGTTCGGCGAGGATGCTGCCGGAGGCGGTGGAGACGCGGACGGCGCCGATGACGCTACGGACCCGGATGGCGCCGGCGGCAGACTGGCACTGGACGCCTTTGGCGGCGCCGACCTGAATGGAACCGCCCCTGGTTTCGGCATATACGGCGCCGCCGGCCTGGCCGATTTCAATGAGTCCGGCGGCGGAATTGGCGGAGACGGAGCCGGCCGCGCGCTGGACCTCAACGTTGCCGCCCTCGGTTGAGACGTGCAAGGGGCCGCCGGCATCGCGAATGACGATTTCGCCGCCGGCGGTTTCGCACCACGTCTCACCGCCCGTACGATCGACGTGAATGGAGCCGCCCGCGGAGAGGCAGCGTAAGGATCCGTTGACGCGGCCGACGCGGATTTCGCCGCCACCCGTCTTGACGGACGCGCTCGACCCGATGCGATCCAAATGGATATTGCCACCGGCGGTGAAGATGCGGACGGCGCCGTCCAAATCGCCGGCATCGACGGCGCCGCCCTGGGTTTCGAGCACGGTCTCGCGCAGGCCGCGGGGAACGACGAGCTTCACATCGTCATCGACGCCATCGCGTCCGGAGGGCATCAGGACCAGCGTGGTCCAATCGCCGTGGGTTTGCGCGCGGACGAGCAACTCGCGGAGGAGGCGCCGGGCATCGGCTTCATCGCGAGCCTTGACGCGCTGGCGAACTACATAGGAAACGCTCGAAGAGTCCGGCTGGCCGCGAAGCACGACGGCGCCGCGCGTGGCAACATGCAGACTTGCGGCGGGAGCGACGTTGACGGCGCCGGCGGTGACGCGCACCCAGGAGGCGCCATCGCGCGAAAGCGTGGTTTGGGTTTGGGCGTAAACCAAGGGCACGCAAGCGGCGGCGGCGATGAACCACGCGGCACGCATGTTAGTACATCTCCACCGAGGCGTTCATATCCTGCAGCACTTTCCGGCAGCGCAGGCGGATGTAATTGTTGTCTTCGGTGCGCAGCAATTCCTGGAGGACGCCGACCAGGGGCTGCTGGGTTTTCGATTCGGTGAGAAGATCGATGGCCTGGGTGCGCAGGCCGGGATTCGAGTCGGAGAGCAGGACGCCAGTGAGAACCTTCCGCACTTCGGAGTCGGCGGCGAAGGGGCGCAGGCCATCGAGCGCCTTGAGACGAACGCCGGCGTTCGAATCGTGCTGGAG
>JBDTAT010000828.1:0-3782 GCA_039924505.1 Bryobacteraceae bacterium | reverse complement strand
GACGACGGATTTCGAGGCCGGCGGGATTTTCGGTAACGGTCTTGGCGGCGGGATTGCGGCGGCGGTGTGGGCGGCCGCTTTCACCGGGCCGGTGGCGGCGCTGCGCCCGGCGAGATAGGCGATGGCGGAAAACACCGCGACGAGCACAATTACGACGAACAGCACGCTTGCGGCTTGGCGTTCTCCGAGCACGAACTCCGTTTCGACGGGGGTGGGTTCGGGGACGCCAGGGATCGAAAGTGACTCGGCCATGCAGGTGATTATCTATCGACGGATTGGGGGAGTTCAGGAGGGGCGGGGCAACATCGGTTACTTATGTAAATGGCCGACGCTTGCCATCACTGTTTGAAGCGAACCTCGCATCATGGCGCGCTGGTGAACATGCTGGTGAACAATAATTGACCGAACCGTGGCGATTATGCTAAAGCGGTATCCAACCCAGACTGGGGTTCATATCGCGGAGGAGACGCTGCTGAGTCGACGAACGGAGACTATAGCGGCGATTGCATCCTGGGCTGGGCGATCTCGTCTTCCCCGCGTGCCCGATCTCCAGGTGTTCTGCGGTCCATTTCGTCGCTCACAGCCAAATCCCTTAACAATCTTGCGACTGCCTTTTGATACAGCGCAGGGTCTCGCCATCCTCTGAAGTCGCCAACGTGACGAGTCCTCTTAACCTCTGCTGCCCAACCGTCGGTTGCCGTAAACGGCGTGTCATCGATCCGTATAGGAAAAAGTACCGGCAGATTCCCCCGGAGATGTTCTGGAGTTGACTGGACCCGTCGGCTTTCGTCTTCGAGAGCGGCCTCCACTTCAGTCTCGACCCATCTACTGCCAATTGATGCCTTAGAAAGAATAAGAAGCAGTTTGTCATGTACTTTGATTGATTCGTCAATCACGGACCGAAACTTGTCGCCGATCTTCAAATCCTCTGGAGCATACCAACACGATATTCCGCGGGCGATAAGGTCAGAGTGAAGCTTAGAGGCGATCTCTTCGTCCTCACTGGAGTAGCTTATGAAGCATGAGTGGAATTGAATTGGCACCCAGGGTCCGGTCGAGTAGCCGAGCCTGTCGAGGATTCGCAGGCCCGCGCGGACTCTGACTCTTAGCTCATGCAGCTCGAACGGCTTGGTGATGTAGTCATCGGCCCCGGCTTCCATTCCCTCAATTAGATCGTCCTTGAGAGACTTGGACGTGAGCAATATGGCGTAGATATACCGTTCTGAATCAAGCTCCTCCCGGAGTCGCCGGCACACCACGGGGCCCGTTGCGCCGGGCAACTCCCAGTCGAGGATTGCAATCCTTACATCCGGGTCGTTCTTCAAAATCGACCACGCTTCGATTCCATCCGAGGCGAAGAGAACCTCGTAACCCCATTTTTTAAAAACGGCGCCCAGCAAATGACGGGCTACGATGCTAGCGTCGGCGACCAGAATCTTCATGACGAACGCGCCTTCACATTCAGAGATTTGTTTTAAAGCTAACATAGGGACGGATCGTTACGCCGAACGCCGAGCAGCTCTAACGAATTCGAGCTCTCGCAAGCCCCGTTTCCTTTTACTACTGCACAAACCCCTGTTTAAACGCAGGAACTCGCCAGCTGTGGCCTGCGGCCTTGGCGAACTATCTACAGCCGCGTTCCGGGAGGTAAAGTGGACCCCGTTGTCAAGACCATTTTTTGCCCGCAATAAGCTAAGGCCCGGCGGGGTCTTGGGTTTGAGTTTGGGGCGCCTGCGGAAGCCGCCCCTTGCCATTCCGGCCCTTGAAGTGGCGCTCGAGTCGCATCCCTGCGGAGCTCTATCGTCCGTTCAAGTGCTTCCCTTGTAGTCCAGACATTCTGGCGCGAAAGCGTTAAATCCCAGGGGTTCGGGGACAGAGTCCGGGGCGGCACGAGCTTCCCCATTCCCCGGTAGCCGGGCATGAAGCATTCCGGAAAGCAGACGATGCCGGCGCGCTCGATGGACGCTTGCGCGATGGCTTGTTCGGCCAACGTGACCGACTCCTCGGGAGTCGCGGGGAACCGGATGTTGGCGAGCGCGATTCGAAACGTATCCACCTTCATACCGTAACAACGTTCCGGCTCGACCGGTGCGGCGTTCACCTTGACCTGGTTTCCCCACCTAGACTTGTAAGAGCATGTCGAACTTACGGATCGTCCCAGCAACTGAACTGGACCTCCCTGTGATACTGGATCTGATTCATGCGCTCGCGGATTACGAGAAACTTGCCGATACTGTCACGGCGACCGAAGGACGGCTGCGCGAGACATTGTTCGGCGTCAAGCCCGCGGCCGAGGTGCTGTTGGCGCATTGGGGCCCGGAATGCGCGGGTTTTGCAGTGTTCTTCGCGACCTATTCTACATTTCTGGCTCAGCCGGGACTCCACTTGGAGGACCTGTATGTGAAGCCTCACCTGCGCGGCAAGGGAATTGGGTTGGCGCTGCTGAAGCGCTTGGCAAGCATTGCGGCCGAACGCGGCTGCGGCCGGTTGGAGTGGGGAGTGCTCAATTGGAACCAGCCAGCCATTCAGTTCTACAAGAAGCTGGGCGCCGTGCCGATGGATGAGTGGACAAAATACCGGCTCACCGGGGAGGACCTTAAAAGCCTGGCTCTTGCGGGAGATTGATGTCCGAGTTCGCCGGCTAGTCGATCCGGCGCGTGTTCGTCCGTTCCCTCGGCGCGCAACGAACCTGATTTACCCGCCGACTGTCGCCAATGGCTAGCGCAAGGCTACTCCCCCGGCGTCGGCGCGGATTTCATTGAAGGGCCCATTC
Source organism: Bryobacteraceae bacterium (assembly GCA_039924505.1). Lineage (GTDB taxonomy): Bacteria > Acidobacteriota > Terriglobia > Bryobacterales > Bryobacteraceae > JBDTAT01. The sequence continues at coordinate 1,009 of JBDTAT010000828.1, read as the reverse complement.
CGCGCCGTCCGATAGGCGCCGGATCCCGCGGTCGAAGACCTGCCCCATAATTACTCAAGAACACCGCGTCCATCGCCGATATGACGTTATGTCCCACGCGACCGCCGCCGCGTTGCCAGTTTCCGGGATCGAAGGCGAGGGTGGAGTCGGTTCTCCGGTTCGAGCCTCGGAAGTTATTTCCGCGCTGTCCTACGCCCTCGACCTCACCGAAGGCCAGCCGATGGGGCACTCCGTGCGTACCTGTATTCTTGGAATGCGGCTTGCCGGGTATATCGGTCTGGCGGAAGAATACCAAGCCGATCTCTACTACGCGCTTCTGCTGAAGGATGCCGGATGCAGCAGCAACGCCTCGCGTCTGTTCCATATCCTGACGGCGGACGAGATTCGCGCGAAACGCGACGTGAAGACCACGGATTGGACCCGCGTTGGATGGGAGAGCCTGCACTACGCGCTGACGCACATCGCCACCGGCGCGCCGTTCATCGAGAAGGTGCGGGCGATTGTCCGCGTTGCGGCGAACCAGCAGACTGAATCCCGGGAGCTGGTAAAAATCCGCTGCGAACGGGGCGCCACGATTGCCAGGCACATCGGGTTTTCCGAAGAAGTCTCGAAGGCCATTCACAGTCTGGATGAGCACTGGGACGGCGGCGGATACCCGGATGGCCTCCGCGGACGGGAAATTCCGCTTTTCTCCCGCATCATGAATCTGGCGCAAACGCTGGACGTTTTTTTCGTCAATCGCGGCGCCAATGCCGCCATTGATGTCGTCCGGGAGCGCAGCGGCCGGTGGTTCGACCCCGAACTGGTGCGAGCCGCGGTCTTGTTGTCGGGCGAGGGCGTGTTCTGGCCCGACACCGACAGCGCCGTCACACTCAGTCATGTTCTCACGCTCGAACCCGAGCAGTGCCAGTTGGTCCTGGGTCCGGACATGATCGACGATATCTGCAGCGCGTTCGCCGAAGTCATCGACACAAAATCGCCGTTCACCTACCGTCATTCTACTGGTGTG
>JBDTAT010000827.1:0-3363 GCA_039924505.1 Bryobacteraceae bacterium | reverse complement strand
TCCGCCGCGCGCCGGCCGCGGAATCGAGCCAACCGGCCGGAAAAGGCGGTGGAAAGGACGAGATTCACGCGCTCGACGCGCTCATACGCGAGGCCGAGTCTTTGAAGGGCGAAAACCTCGGAGTCATGCCGATTTTCTTCGTAATCGGCGAAACGGGATCCATCAAGACCACCACCATCGAACAGTCCGGCATCGAAGCGGAGTTGCTCGCCGGTCAGGTGTATCAGGATAATACGGTGGTTCCCACGCGCCTCGCGAACATATGGTTCGCGCGCCAGTTCCTTTTCGTCGAGGCTGGTGGAAGTCTTCTGAACGATCCGGCGCGTTGGCAGCGATTGATCCGGCGTTTGCAGCCGGGAAAGCTGCGGTCGGTGATGAACCCTTCCGCGCAACCGCCTCGCGCGGCCATCGTTTGCGTGGACGCCGCGAAGTTTCTTCAGGCTAAGGCGCGGGAATCGAACGAGGCGTTGGCGCATACGCTGAATGCCAGGCTGAGCGAGATCTCGCAAATCCTCGGCGTCCGCTTCCCGGTTTACGTGATTTTCACGCGCATGGACGGCGTGACCTTCTTCCCGGAGTTCGTGCGCAATCTCGGCAACGACGAGAGTGTGGAGGTTTTCGGCGCGACGCTGCCGATGGCCGCCGCGACCGGCGTGTATGCCGAGGAGCAAACGCGCATCCTGAGCTCCGCCTACGACGATTTGTTCCGCTCCCTGGCGGATAAGCGCCCCGACGTCCTGTCGCGCGAGCACGACGCCGCTAATATTCCCTGCGCCTACGAATTTCCGCGGGAGTTCCGCAAGATGCGTTCGGGCGTAACCCGCTTTCTCGTCGATGCGTGCCGACCCAGCCAGTTGCGTCCATCGCCATTTCTGCGCGGCTTTTACTTTTCGGGCGTTCGTCCGGTAACGGTGATGGACGCCGCGCCAGCGCCGTCGCGCCGCGTTCAACCCGAAATTTCCGAAGCATCCGAGGCGACCAGCTTTTTCTACGCGGGCAGGGCACCCGTGGAAGCGCCAGCCGCGCCCGCTCCGGCCGTGATCGCCCGGCGCGTCCCGCAATGGCTCTTTCTTCGCAAATTGTTCGCGGAAGTGCTTTTGCGCGACGAATCCGCCATGGGGACCAGCGGCTCGAGCGCCAAAACCGGCCGCGAGCGCCGCGTTCTGCTCGCCTGCGCGACGGCAATCGCGCTGGTGCTGTGTGCCGGCCTGATCTGGTCGTTCACCGGAAATCGCGCACTCGAATCGCGCATACTCGAGGCGCGCATACTCGAGGCCCCGCGCGCGGCGCGGGAAGATCTGCCGAAGCTGGAAGCCTTGCGGGTACCCGTGGAGCAGCTTCGCGTTTGGGAAAAGAATCGCCCGCCCATGGGAATGCGTTGGGGCCTCTACGCCGGAAACGGTTTGCTCAATCCCGCTTTGCGAACTTATTTTCACCGGTTCTTCGGTCCCGTACTGTTCCAGCCGGTCGCGGCCGATTTATCCGCGCAATTGCAGGGGCTTCGGCCCGTCGCGTCGCCCGGCGGCTGCGCCGATCCGGCTTACGATGCCTTGAAGGCCTACCTGATCACAACCTCCCATCCCGAAAAGAGCTCCGGCTGGCTCGCGACGTATCTGCTGAACCGCTGGGCGGAGCCGCGGCGGATGGATTCGGAAACCCGAGATCTCGCAGCCAGGCAATTCGCGTTTTACGCCAAAGAACTGCCGATCGAGAACCCGTTTCCGTACACCAGTTCGGAAGCGAGCGATCCGGCGGTAACTCGCGCCCGATATTACTTGCAGAATTGCGGCGGCTTCGACTATCTCTACCGGATGAAACTCGATGAGGCGTCGCGCGCGGCGTCGAAGATCGATTTCAACACGCTGTTTCCACAGCCCGCGCTCAAGGCGCGGTCGACCGTCGATGGAGCGTTCACGAAGGCCGGGTTCGCCGCCATGCAAACCGCCATCACGAAGGGTGGGGCGACCGGCGAAGAATGGGTGCTCGGCAAGACGGCCGAGAAGGGCGATCCTGTGCAGCTTGCGCAACAAATCGAGGCGCGATACCGCAAGGACTATATCGAGGCGTGGCGCAAGTTCTTGCGGGAAAGCTTTGTCGTTCCTTACGCCGGTATCGGCGATGCCGCGCAGAAGCTGGGCCGCCTGGCGGCCGGAAACCAATCCCCTCTCCTCGCCCTCTTTTCCCTGGTTACGCAAAATACGGCCGTGGATCCGGAAATCGCGCGCGCCTTCCAGGCCCCGGCGGCCGTGGTCCCCGCAAGCAAAGGCTACATGGACGCTCTGCTCGAGTTACAACTCGTCGTGGAGCAGGCGGCTAAAAATCCCGACCCGGCTAATCCGATGATCGCGCAAAGCCAGATGAAAGCCGTAGGTGCCCGAGGCGCGGCGCTGCAGCTCGCCGGAAGCCTTCCCAACGACGTCGAGGGCAAACTCAACGATACCGTCCGGAAGCTGCTACTCGACCCCATCACGCACGCCGAAGGTCGGTTGCAAGGCTCGGGCGCGGGCGAGGTAAACAAAAAGGGCGAGGGGTTCTGCGCCGATTTCCGCGCAGCGCTGCTGAATAAGTATCCCTTCCGGTCCGAATCCAAAATACCCACCGCGCTCGCCGACGTGACTCGCATTTTTCAGCCGGGCACGGGCGCTTTCTGGGCGTTGATCGATCCGCTAAAGCCTCTCATCCAAAATGGGACCCTGGTGTTGAACCCGGCGTTCGCGCGCTTTTCCGGCGCGGCCGAAACCTTTGGCCGGGCGATCTATTCGAATGGCGGCCCGCAGCCTCGCCTGAACTTTACCCTGACGTGCAGCCGCATCGAAAACGCCGATGGCATCGCGTTGACCATGGGTGCGCAGACGTTGAACGCGACCGCCGGCAAGGCGGCCTCGCAGGAATTTTCGTGGCCCGCTCAGGAAGTAAAACTAACGGCCAAACGCGGTGGAGTCACTTACGATTGGCCGCAGTTCTCCGGCCCGTGGGCCGTATTCGACTTTTTCGCGGACGCGGAGCCGGGATCGAATTTCGAATGGAAACTGAAATCCGGAAAATCCGACAGCCCCATGCTCGTGGACGGTAAACAGTTGGTCGTGCATTTCGACGTGAACATGATGGGCGGTCCGCCGGTATTCCAACGAGGATATTTCTCGGGCCTGAATTGCGTGTCGAAGGTGGTTAAGTAAGGTGGTTAAGTAAGGTGGTCAAGTAGTCGAAATGTTCGCGGTTCCCAGCCGCTTCGGCAAGTACGAGCTGCTGGAGCATTTCGCCGGCGGCATGGCCGACGTGTACCGCGCTCAGGACGTGGTGCTCGGCAGAGCCGTGGCCGTGAAAATTCTCAAAGAAGAAGGCGCGGCCGACGCGGAAGTGAGG
>JBDTAT010000826.1:0-8284 GCA_039924505.1 Bryobacteraceae bacterium | reverse complement strand
ATGGAGATGCCGCGATCGATCATCATGCCTTCGAGTTGATAGAACGTGTGCTCGTGGGAGGCGTCGACTTCTTCATTGCGGAAGCAGCGGCCGGGGGCGATCATGCGCAGCGGCGGGCCGAAACGCTGCATGCCGCGCACCTGCACGGGCGAGGTGTGAGTGCGGAGCAGGTGGCCGTCGCTCAACCAGAAGGTGTCCTGCATGTCGCGCGCCGGATGGTGCGCGGGAATGTTGAGGGCGTCGAAATTATTGTGCTCGGTCTCGACTTCCGGCCCATCGAGCACGGTGAAGCCGAGCGACAAAAAAAGATCCTCGATCTCGCGCTGGATTTGCGTAACCGGATGCAGACTTCCCAAACGCGGGCCGGGCACCGGAAGGGTGAGGTCGAGCCATTCGGCGTCGAGGCGCTGGTCGAGCGCGGCGCGATGGAACTCATCGAGGCGTTGGTCGAGCGCGGCTTCGAGCGATTGTTTGACGGAGTTTAGAAGCTTGCCGGAGGCCGCGCGTTCGGCCGGCGGCAGCTTGCCGAAATCCTTGCTGGCTTTGGCGAGCGCGCCTTTGCGGCCCAGCGCTTCGATGCGGACGGCCTCGAGTTCTTCGGACGATGCCGCGGCGCCGATGCGGGCCAACGCGGATTCGTGAAGCTGGGAAATCTGGGAATCGAGACTCACTGAAGAGCGGCTCCCTGGCGTTCGAGCAATTCAACGATCTGCCGATGACCCTTGGTCAGCGCGAGGTCGAGTGCGGACTGGTTGTTTTCAGCGCGAATGGCAATATCGGCTCCGCCGTCGATCAGGAGTTGGGCGAGCACGGCATCGCCATTCTGCGCGGCGGCGTGCAGCGCGGTCCAGCCGCCGTGCTGGCGGGCGTTGACGTCGGCGCCGCGATCGAGAAGCAGCTTGGCGAGCGCGGCGTGACCGCCGGCGGCGGCGGCGTGGAGGGGCGTATTCTGCATCGGATTGGTGGAGCGTGCGCGGGCCTCGGCCCCCTTGGCCAGCAGCGCGACGGCCGATTCCTGGTGACCGAAGAATACGGCCAGATGCAGAGCGGTCCAGCCGTCATGGCTATAAGCGCGTGCGAGGCTGCGGTTTTCTGAAACCAGTTCGGTAATGCGCCCGGCGCGGCCGAGCATGGCGGCGGTGAAGACGTCGAGCACGGTGCCGCGCGTCTCGAGCAATTGGGCAATCGCGGGTTGGCGGTTGTAGATGGCGAAGGCGAGAGGCGAGAGACCGCGCTCGTCTTTGGCCTCGGCCAGCGCGGAGTCGTGATCGAGCAGCGACGTGACGGCGGCGGCATCGCCGGACTTAATGGCGTCAAACAGGGCTTGCATGGATTCTTTCCAACTCCGTAGGAACGCGAGACGGGCGGTGAAATTTTATTGTAGCGGTTCGACCGATTACGCCGCTGGAAGGAACACATCGCCGGCCTTGGCGACTTCCCAGGCCAGGTGGTTGATATAAAACAATAGAACCGCGCGCGGATATTTCTGGTGGAATTGATCGAAGGCCGACTGCTGCCAGCCGTCCTTCAGCAAACCGGCGGCGTCGCTATCCTTGGCAAAAAATCCTTCTTCGTGCGGAATGCCCAGATGGTTCAGCACGTCCTTGATCAGATCCAGATGGGAGACCAGGATGGCTTGCGCGAGGTCGGTAGCGAACTCGTTGTCGGCAGCGGAAAGCCGCTCCCAGGACCGCGGGGCGGCCTTGCGAAGCACTTCGGAGTTGAGCTTGCCGACGTGCAGGCGGGCTTTCACGCGATCGAAAAGCTGGTAGGTTTTTAGCTTTCCGGGCGAGATCGCCCGGACCAGTTGGGTGCAGGAGTCCTCGCCGAGGCCCACGAAAATATCGCAAAGTTGCATTCGCTTCCGATTGTAGCCGGCAGCGGCCGAATCCGCGCGTTTGGACGTTTCTCATTCCGTTGGTCTCCGCGGCCTGAACCACGTTCAGTCATACTGAGATTCTATACTCCACCTTGCGGTTCGGAAGTAGCGTATCCTGCCGGCGCCCATTTTAGGATTCGGCTTATAGGTTTTCGCCCACGAGACGGTGCATATCGGGCAACCGCTTTCTTATGCTCGCCGCCCTTTAATAACTCAAGCACAACGCAACGCGGCGGCCGCGTGTTTCCCGTCCCGGCTGAGGACGCCGCCGTGTTCTGGGCGCGCAGAAAGGGCCTTCCAAGCCGCGACCGCGAGGGAGCCGTTGTAGATCGAAAGACATATATCTCACGGTCAACTACATGCGGGCGAAAACCCAGTGGCGCGGGGGAGGGCCGATGGTATAAAATAACAGTTTAGGTTTCTGTTACCCGCCTGGACTGTATGTCCATGGCGAGTGGTTACGCGAATTCAAGCACGGACAAAGGAAAGACTATGTACGCAGTAATCGAAACCGGTGGAAAACAGTATCGCGTTGCGCCGGGCGAATCCATTGAAGTCGAGAAATTGGCCGGCGATGTCGGTGCAGCGGTGGAGTTCAGCCGGGTGCTCGCAGTCTTGCGTGAAGACAATACGCTGGTGGCCGGTCCCGATGCGGGCGCGGCGACCGTGAAGGGCACCATCACGGCGCATGGGCGCGGCGAAAAGTTGATCGTGTTCAAATTCAAGCGGAAGAAACAGTACAAGCGGACGATCGGTCACCGGCAGGCGTACACGCGCGTGCAGGTGAGCGAGATTCTGGCGTAAAAGGAATCCTCCATGGCGCATAAAAAAGGTTTCGGCAGTTCGAAAAACGGCCGCGACTCGAATGCTCAACGGCTGGGCGTGAAGGCGTTCGGCGGGCAGTTTGTGAGTGGCGGCTCTATCCTGGTGCGGCAACGCGGAACCAAACTCAAGCCCGGCGTTAACGTCGGTTTGGGCAAGGACGACACGTTGTTCGCCAAGGTGACGGGCACGGTGGAGTTTCGCGACCGGGGCCGGATGGGCAAGTTTGTGAGCATCCGGGCGGAAGCGGCCGAAGCGTAAACGTTTGCGGACGCTGTTGAAGGGCCGGCAACGGGCGGCGGGACCGCCGGATGCCGGCCCTTTTTATTGCATGAGTGTCTATTGCGATGTTCATTGACGAAGTTATTATCCGGGTGAAGGCGGGCGACGGCGGCAATGGCTGTCTGGCGTTCCGGCGGGAGAAGTACGTTCCGCGAGGTGGCCCAAGCGGCGGCGATGGCGGACGCGGCGGCGACGTTACGCTGGTGTCCAGCACCCATTACAATACGCTGCTGCATTTCCGTTTCAACCCGGAGCATACGGCCCAGCGCGGACGGCACGGCGAAGGCAGCGACCGGACGGGCCACGATGGCGAATCGATCGACCTTCCGGTGCCGGTGGGGACGGTGGTGTACGATGCCGGGACGGGTGAGATGCTGCACGACTTCACCACGGCAGGCGAGCGCTTTGTAGCGGCGAAGGGAGGGCGGGGCGGCAAGGGTAACGGGCGAATGGCCACGTCAACGCACCAGGCGCCGACAGAACATGAACCCGGCTATCCGGGCGTCGACCGGAAGCTGCGTTTAGAGCTGAAGCTGCTGGCCGACGCCGGCTTGGTGGGATTTCCGAATGCGGGAAAATCGACGTTAATCTCGCGCATTTCGGCGGCGCGGCCGAAGATTGCCGATTATCCGTTCACGACTCTGGAGCCAAACCTGGGCGTGGTGAGTTACGAGGATCGGACGTTCGTGGTGGCCGACATTCCCGGGTTGATTGAGGGAGCGCACCTTGGGCACGGATTGGGCGTCCAGTTTTTGCGGCATATCGAGAGAACCAAACTGCTGGTGCATCTGGTGGACGTATCCGAGGCCACCGGGCGCGAGCCGGTACACGATTTCGACGTCGTCATGGCGGAGCTGGCCGGCTTCAATGAAGACGTCGCGCGCAAGCCGATGATCGTGGTGGCATCGAAGGTGGATGTGGCGCAAGACCCCACGCGCGTCGAGGCGTTGGAAAAAATGGCAAAGAAAAACGGGCTTCCGTTCTTGAAAATTTCGAGCGTAACCGGATTGGGAATTGAGGCGTTGAAGGCTGCAATGATGGCTGCGGTGTGCGAACCGCGCACAGCGGAAAGCGAAAGCTTCTAAGCGCAAAGGATGCGGCGCGCACCACCGACCAATCAGGAACTATTTCGCGCCCATGCACCCTTTGCGGGCTAATTAGCCGACAGCAGCGCGACAGGCGAAGTGGAGCGCGCCTGCTGGAAGAAGTTTTCGTGCGAAAGGTTCTTGTAGACCTGGCCGGCCACGCCCGAGGCGATCGGGCCGCTAACGCCGCGCGCTCCGGTCAGCAGGACGACAACCACCAACTTCCGGTCGCCGACTTCATCGAAGGAGCCGAACCAGCCGAGATGCGTCGGCGAGCGGGAATCTGTGCAGGTTCCGGTCTTGCCAAAGATGGGTTCGTTCGGATCGTAGGCGGCGCGATGGGCGGTTCCGTACTCGACGGCGCCCATCATTCCCGGCTTGATCTCGGGAATCCACTGGGCGATGTCCAGGTGGCGTTTCACGCGTGGGACCAGATTGGAAATATCCGCGGCGCTGCGCGGATATTGCAGGTAGTAGAGCGTGCCGCCGTTGGCGATGGAACCGAGCAAGCCCGCGTATTCGAGCGGCGTGAGTTCAAAGCCCAAGCCGAAACTGGTCATCATGCCGACTCCACCTTCCTTCGGCGGCTCGTCCGGAAGCGCGCCCGGCTGCTCGCCTTCGATGCCGAGGCCGGCTTTCTCGCCCAGACCAAACAGCTTTGCGTAATAGAGAACGCGATCGAAACCGAGCTTTTGGCCGAGCGACGCGAAGAAACCATTATTGGAGTGCGCCAGGGCTTCGGTAAGGTCCATCCGAGTGCGGCCGTAGAGACGCACCATGGTGGTCCGTTCGATCAGTCCTTCGCTGAGCGCCGCCAGCGCGACCGGAACTTTGATGGTGGAACAAGGCTCGAATCCGCCTGCAAAGGCGACCTTCTGGTTGACGATGGTGAGGATGCGCCCGGTCTCGGGATCGCTTACGACGACGGAGCCGTTGTACGGGCCGAGCGCCTCAACCGCGGCGCGCCGCACCACCAGATCCTCGCCGTCGACGTTATCGCCGATGGTGGAATCGGCGTAGGTGGGAGAAGTCCAGGGGCTGTAGGCTGCCCGGCGCCGGCGTGTTGTTGCGTGGAACGTGGCGGAGCGCAGCATGGCCGAACGTCCCTCGGTGGTTTGCGTGAAGCTGACAGTGCGGATACGGGCCGTCGAGGAGGTTCGGCGGGTGGCCGTTGTCCTGGCCGACGGCATATGGTATCGGGATCGTACGATGCGATGAGTGCGTCTGGTGTTCTTACGCTTGTTGTGGGTGGAAGATGTTGCGGCCGCGGTGTCCGCGCCGACCGCCAGCGATGCTGCAACGAGCATACCTATAAATACGCTAAATAAAGATCGCCGCATGCCGTCCTTAGCTTCAGCTTATGAAATCTGTGCGCCGGCGGAGTCACCATCCGTAAGCGTCACATTTTACTTATCGTCAAGTTGGACTGATTGTATTGTGCGGGATTTTAGGCAATCCGTCAAGCGGCGGTCCATCCGCCGTCAATGGTAATGACCGAGCCATTGACGAAAGCGGCCTCGTTTGCGCTTAAGTATAGGGCCATATTAGCGATTTCGACCGGTTGGCCCAGGCGGCCGATGGGCTGGCGCTGATTCAGATCCGCCCGCACCTTTTCTTTTTCATGTTTATGATATTTCTCCAGGTACCCTTCAACGAACGGCGTGTCCACCGTGCCCGGGCAGATGCAATTGACCCGGATCTGAGTCGGATAATCCACCGCCAACTGGCGCGTCATGGCGACGATGGCGCCCTTGGTTCCACAATAGGCGAAGCGGCGCTTTACGCCGATCAGGCCGGCGACCGAACCAATATTGACGATGGAGCCGTGCGTGGCGAGCAGCAAGGGGAGCGCCGCGCGCGTGGTCAGAAATGCGCCTTCGACGTTGACGCGGAAGATCCGCTGGAAATCGTCTAGCGCGGTCTCTTCCACCCCCCCGACCAGGCCGATGCCGGCGTTATTCACCAGGATGTCGAGGCGCGGGACGGAGGTGAATGCCTTTTTTACGGACTCCTCACTGGTGACGTCCAGATGGACGGGAGTGGAGTGGGGAAGCTCCCGGGAAAGTTTTTCGGCTCGCCCGAGATCGAGGTCGGCGATCAGGACGGAGGCGCCGGCAGCGCTGAAGACGCGGCAGGTGGCCTCGCCGATACCGCTGGCGCCGCCGGTGACCAACGCGATTTTATCGTTCAATTGAAAAGGAGTGCTCATCGTTTGTATTGTAACCGCAGGTCGAGTCGCGCTATGGATTTAGCGGCGAGAAGAACGCGACCGGATCGAGCGCGACGATTTTCCAGCGCTTCGCTCGACGCGCGACACGGCAGTGGACGATCTGGCGCCGGCGCGCGGAGGGGCCTTCCGGCGTCTGGCTATTAATCTCCAGATACCAGTCGAGGTCGAGATCCCGGGTGTTGTCGTCGCCCTTGTCGCCGCGGATTTCGATGGACGAGATAACCTCGGCCTGGGCCAGTAGCACGGTCACTTCGTTAGTCAGCTTCGCGTAACCGGGCATCGACGGGTCGAGCGTCTTCACAAAGGCCGCCAGGTTGTTGCCGCTGAGCGCGCCCGCGGCTTGGGCGAGGAGTTTTGTTACCGCCTCGGGTGTTTGGCCATGAACCAGCGTGACGGCGGCCAGCAGCAGAATCGGCAACCGGCGCATATCAGGTGCGATAGCTCGCGTTGATACGGATGTAGTCTTCGGTCAGGTCGCAGGTCCAGAAGCGGGTTTGCGCGCGGCCGTTGCCATGGATGACGAAGCGGATGCGGCAGTCCGGTGAGTCGAGTTTCTTTTTCAGATCCCGCTCGGAAAATTCAGCGGCAACGCCCGATTGGCAAACCAGGACGTTCTGAAAATAAATGTCCACCTGCGCCGGATTGAAGATGGCGCCGGAGTTGCCCGCCGCCGAAAGAATGCGTCCCCAGTTGGGATCGGCGCCGGCAATCGCGGTCTTGACGAGCGGCGAATTGGCGATGCCCCGGGCAATCCGTTCGGCATCTTCGGACGTCGCCGCGCCGACAACCCGAATCGTGATCAACCTGCGGGCGCCTTCGCCGTCGCGAACGATTTGCTCGGCCAGATCTTCCAGCACCCAAGTGAGCACCTCGGCGACCACCTGACGCTCATTGTTGGTTGGCTTCACGCCGGAGGCGCCATTGGCGAGCACGGCGACGACGTCGTTCGTGGATGTGTCGCCGTCGACGGAAATGCGGTGGTAGCTGCGCTCGACCGCCGGCAACAGCATCTGGCGCAGATGGGCCGGAGAGATGGCGGCGTCCATCATGATGAAGCCGAGGGTGGTCGCCATGCGCGGATGAATCATGCCGGAGCCCTTGGTCATGCCGGCGATGCGTACCACTCCCCGACGCAGCGGAACTTCCTGGAACGCGACTTTCATCCGCGTATCGGTCGTCAAAATGGCGCGAGCGACGTCCTGGAAGCGGCCGGGCGAAAGCTCCGCGGTAAGCTGCGGGATGGCGTTGACAATGAGGCGCTGGTCGAGCTCGACGCCAATGACGCCGGTGGAGGCAGGCAGTATCTGCTCGATGGGAGCTTTCAGACTTTTCGATGCGGCACGGCAGGAGGCCAGCGCGACCTGCTCGCCGGTGCGCGTGGCGCAGTTTGCGTTGCCGGCGTTCACAAGCACGGCGCGCAGGCGGCCACGCGAGGATTTCAAGTGCTGGCGCGCAATCTTAACGGGCGCGGCCTGCACACGGTTCGTGGTGAACACTGCGGCGGCGGCGGCCGGGGTGTCGGAGACGATCAGGCCGACGTCATCGGCGGCGGCCTTGCGAATTCCCGCGAACGCGGCGGCATAGCGGAATCCTAACGGCAGGCTCACTTGGCAGTTCCCCCCAAACGTTCATTCTCGGATATCGGATGGCCGTTGCGGAAGGCCTCCGCGGAAATTCTTTTTCGACCCTCAAGCTGCACCTCGAGAAGTTCAAGCGCGCTGTCCGCGCCGCAAGCGGCGTAGAGACGCCGGCCGTGGGTCCAGAGCGCGCCGGGCGGTTGCGGCGCGGGGCTTTCGAGCGATCGAACGGAGTGCGCCGCGGCTTTCCAGATGTGAAACTGCCGGCCGCGGAATTCCGAATAGCAGCCCGGCCACGGGTCGAAGCCGCGCATCGCATTGTAGATTTCCGCCGCCGGCCGCCGCCAGTCGATGCGGCCATCTTCTTTTTTCAGGATCGGCGCGTAGGTCGCTCGATCGGCATCCTGCT
>JBDTAT010000825.1:0-3801 GCA_039924505.1 Bryobacteraceae bacterium | reverse complement strand
CCATGGGCACGAGCGTGGTGTTCGAGGTGGGCTTGGTGCGCGTGCTGATCGCCGAGCGGCCGGCGATGACCGTCGACCCCGAGCTATTCCGCAGCCACGGCATCGATCCAACCTACATGAAAATCGTGGTCGTGAAATCGCCCAACGGTTTCCGCGCCGCTTACGCGCCGATCGCGAAGCGGATTTTCATCGTCGACACGCCCGGCGTGAGCACGGCGAAGCTGGAGACGATGCCATGGCGGCGCATCAGCCGGCCGATCTATCCGCTCGACCGCGACCTGAAGTACAAGGCGTAGCGCATGTCCCGGCCCACTCACATCCGCTATTCAATTGTCGCGCTGGCAACCGCGATCAATCTGCTTTGCTATACCGACCGGATCTGCATCGCGGTGGCTGGCCCCGCCATCGGAAAAGAGTTTGGGTTCCCGCCGGCGCGAATGGGGCTGGTGTTCGGCATTTTCAGTCTCTCTTACGCGCTTGGGCAGACGCCGTGGGGCATGGCGGCGGATCGTTTCGGAGCGCGCGGAATCGTCGCCGCGGCCATCCTGTGCTGGTCCGGATTCACCGCGCTCACCGGCGCCGCGCGCGGGTTTGTTTCCATGCTGGCGATCCGCTTCACGTTCGGCGGCCTCGAAGCCGCGCTGTCGCCCGCAACGGCGGCTGCCTTTACCCGTTGGACGCCGGTCTCGGAGCGCTCGACTTCCTTTGGCGCCTATTTGAGCGGCGGCCGCCTGGGGGCCGCATTGACGCCGCCGGTTGCGGTCTTCCTGCTGCTCCGATTCGGGTGGCGCACGATGTTCGCGTTGTTCGGATCGCTCGGAATTCCGGCTGCGGTAGCGTGGTTCCTCTGGTATCGCGACGACCCTTCGACGCATCCTTCGGTCAACGCCGAGGAGCGGGAGATCATCGCGGCCGGCCTCATTCCGAGCCGCGACTGTGAGGGAGCGGTTATCAAATCCAACGCGGGACGTCCCGCGGAAACGCTCTCCACGTGGCGCGAGCTGCTGCACTCGAGCCGCCTGTGGAGCCTGCTCGGCGTCGCCTTCGCCGTCACGTTTCTCTGGCAGTTCTACATCACGTGGTTCCCCACCTACCTGACGGAAAAGCGCGGCCTGCCGCTGGCCGAAGCGTCTTTCTACGCCGGCCTGCCGTTTCTGTTCGGCGTCGCGGCGACCTGGACCGGCGGTCTGGCGACCGATTTCCTGACGCGGCGATACGACGCCCGCCGCGGGCGTCTGTGGGTCGGTTGTTCGGGCCTGGCGCTGACCGGCTGCCTGATGCTGCTGGGAATCTGGGAGCCGCTGCCGCGCATCGGAGCGCTGTTGATGGCCACCGCCGCGGGCGCCGCAGACCTGTTTCTCGGGGCCGCCTGGTCCGCCGCCGTCGATATCGGAGGCCATGCAGCCGGCGCCGTGGCCGGCCTGATGAACGCGATGTCCAACTGCGCCGCTTTCGCTTCGCCGGCGCTGATGGGCTGGACGCTCGAATCGAGCGGCAACTGGAACGCCGTTCTGTTCGCTGGAGTCTTTGCCACTTTCGTTGGCGCCTTCCTTTGGGTGCGCGTCAATGCGCCACTTCCAAACCTGTCCGAGCCGGAGATCGTGACGATTCCGCGATCCGGCGCAATTGAGAAAGGCTAGTATATGAAACACGCAATTCCGCCACGGAATTTGGTCCTGCTGGCGTTTTTGGCGGCGCTCCTCGCGCCCCTGGCTACGCCGCAAGCGACCACCGGCGCCATTCTTGGCACGGTCACCGATGCCTCCGGCGCCGTTGTGCCGGGCGTCCGCGTGAAAGCCATCGACACCGATATAGGGTTGGTACGCGAGGCGGTCACAAACGAGTTGGGCGGCTATACGATTTCCAATCTGCCCATCGGAAGCTACCGGCTGACCGCCAATGCCCCCGCGTTTGAAACCTTCGTTCGCGAGGGCCTGCAATTGCACGTGCAGGAGACTGCGCGCATCGACTTCACGATGAAGCTTGGCAGCACTTCGGCGAAAGTCACGGTCACCGGGGCGGCGCCGCTCGTAAGCACCGACGACTCCACGCTGAAGCATCTGATCGACAATCAGGCGGCCACGGATCTCCCGTTGAATGGCCGGAACTTTGTGGCGCTGGCGCAAATGCAGCCGGGCGTGTTGCCGGGAATTCCCGGCGAGTCGCTCGACACCTTGCTCGGCAACGGACTGGCGATCTGGGCGAATGGCCAGCGGGAATTCAACAACGAGTGGACGCTGGACGGCGCTAACATGAACATCGGATTTTACAGTTGGAACTCGTTTAATCCGTCGCCGGACGCCATTCAGGAGTTCACGCTGCAGACCGGTATGTATTCGGCCGAATTCGGATTCCAGTCGGGCGCCAACGTCAACATCGTAATTAAATCCGGCACGAACCAATTCCACGGCGTCATGTACGAATATCTGCAGAACAGCGACATGAACGCCCGGAATTATTTCGCCGCCGCTATCCCGGTGCTGCATCAGAACCAGTTTGGCGGCGCTATCGGCGGCCCTCTGTGGCTGCCCAAGCTTTACAACGGAAAGGATAAGACATTTTTCTTTTTCAATTACGAGGGCTACCGCAACCGCACCCAATCGCTGGGTCTGTTGACGATGCCGACGGCGGCCCAGCGCACGGGCGATCTTTCTCACACGTTCAGCGGCGCTCCCTATACCGGCGCGATTCTCGACCCGCTTAGTAAAACTCCGTTCCCGGGCGGCATCGTCCCGTCCTCGCGCATCACGCCGCAGGCCCAGAAGCTGCTGGCCTACTACCCGCTGCCGAACACTTTGGGTGCGGCGACTTATAACGATTACGTGCTCGCCGCAGTGCCGAACAACACCGATGAGGCCATCGCCAGAGTGGATCAGCGTATCGGGAACAGCGACACTATATTTGCGCACTACGCGCAAAACGTCATCTTCAAGCCTTCCGCGGAACTCGTCCCGACGTTCCATTCGACCACCGGGGTGACGGCTCACAACGCCGCGATCAACTACAACCACATCTTCACGCCGCGCACGCTCAACGACTTCCAGGTGTCCTTCAACCGCAGCACGGTCACCACCACCGATACGCGCGATGGCACCAACTTCAATATCGAGCAGGCGCTTGGAATCCCGGGAATTCCGGCGAGTGGAAAGACGGCGGGCTTTCCCTCGATTGGCATCCTGAACTACACGGGGATCGGAGATTCGACCGGCGATCCGGTGATTCAACCCGACGAGGTATGGCAGTTTACCGATAACCTGACGCTGGAGCGCGGGGCCCATCATTTCAAACTCGGAATCGATTTCTGGCACGACCGCTCCGACCGGTTCCAGGGCGTCAACGTCCGGGGATCGTTCACGTTCGTCAACAACAATCCGGCGGGCACGGGAAATTCGCTGGGAGACTTCCTGCTCGGATTGCCGAACCAGACGGCGCTGGGGCAGGCGCCGGGGCAGGAACACCTGCGCAACGAACGCTATGGGTTGTATTTTCTGGACGACTGGAAAGTGACTCCGAAACTGACGCTGAATTTAGGTTTGCGCTACGAACTGGCGACCGTGCTCAGCGATACGCGCGGGACCGTGGCGAACTTCAACTTCCTTACGGGCCAGCCGATCTACTACCGGCCGGGGCAGGGCATTTATAGTCCTTTTTACGCCGGTTGGGCGCCGCGCTTCGGCTTCGCCTACCGTCCCTTCGGCGGCGACAAGACCGTGATTCGCGGCGGGTACGGGATTTTTTATAACATCGATTTGAACGGATTGTTTTTTGGCGTGGATAACAATCCGCCGTTCGCGGCGCAGG
>JBDTAT010000824.1:0-4264 GCA_039924505.1 Bryobacteraceae bacterium | reverse complement strand
GTTGCCAAGGACGACGACCGCGTGCTCATTTATTTCGCCGGCCACGGCTTCGTCTACCAGAACCGGGCCTATCTCGCCCCTTCCGATCTCGATCCGGCCAACATCGCCGGCACCGGGTACCCCATGGACACGCTTGGGAAAGTCATCGGCGGCAAGATCCATGCCAAATGGAAAGTGCTGCTTACGGACGCCTGCCATAGCGGCGCCATCACGCCCGAAGACACCGCGCAGCAACTGAACCATAGCCTGCTCAATCTCAACACTTCGCTGTTCTCCCTCACCGCCAGCCGCGATCGCGAGCGTTCCTACGAAAGCAAGGACTGGGGGGGTGGTCACGGTATCTTTACTTATTACGTCGTCAAAGGCTTGGAAGGCGAGGCCGACGAATCGGGCGACGGCGTTGTCACCGCCGACGAGTTGGCCGACTACGTATATCGCAACGTGCGCGACGCCACCAAGGGCCAACAGAACCCCACCTCCGACCGCGGCAGTTTCGATTCCAACATGCTGCTGGCTTATCTGCCCACCGGTTACCGCGCCGGCCATCCGCCGCCGCCCAAGGACGGCACGCTGATCTTTGAAGCCAATATGGACGGCGTAGAAGTCTTCGTCGATGGTAAATCCGCCGGCGTTATCGGTAAATCGGAGCCGCTGAAACTGCCCGGCATGTTGCCCGGAACCCATACCATCAAGGGCGTCAAACTTGGCTACGAACCCGACGGCCCCCGCGAACAAATCGTCTATCCCGGCCAGGAGAGCACCGTCTCCATCAAAATTCTGATTACCCGCCGCCGCCCGCGCGCGGCCGTCGAGGAGCTCGACAAAGGTATCGAGGATTACAACAAGGGTTTCGCCGTCAACTACAAAAAAGCCGTCGAGCATTTTCAAAATGCCCTGACCCAGGACCCAACGTACAGCCAGGCGGCTCTCTATTTGGGCCGCACCTACAATTCGTTATTTGATGAAGCGAGCGCCGAAAAGTATTTCCGCCGCGCCATCGAAATCGACCCCGACTACATTGAGGCGCGCGTCAGCTTCGCCGGCATGCTGCTCGATACAGGAGACGTCGATGAGGCCATCCGCCAATTGAACGTCGCCACCCAGCGCCAGCCCAACGATGCCATGGCGCTCTACTTGCAAGCGCAGGCGTATCGCATGAAACAGTTATATCCGCAAGCCATCGATTCCGCGCGTCAGGCGATCCGATTGACGCCCAACAACGGCGAAGCCCATTTTTGGCTGGCCGAAGCCCTGCGGATGAGCGGCAACTATCCCGACGCCGAATCCGAATACACCCGCTATTTGAAGTTGAGCGATTTCGACAGCAAACTCGCCGGCAAGATCGACTACTACGCTGTCGGATACCTGATCGGCTTAGGAAAAAAGAAACGCGCCGCGCAGCAGGACACCTGGCAGGATCTGCGCAACCTCGCCTATTTCGGCCTGTGCGATAGCGAGCGCAAGCAGTCGCATTTTGAGTCCGCGATCGGCTATTGCCAGAAGGCTCTCGCGTACGATCGCAGCGACCCCTTCGCGCATTACGACCTGGGCCTCTGCTACGCCCACATGGCCCAACAAACCGGCAGCCTCGAAACCCTATCCGCCGCCAGCGAGCATTTCCAAGCCATGCTCTCCCTGAACCCCGACCTGGCCGAATCCGATTTCGCCCGCAAAAACCTTCAAGCCATCGACACCCTCCTGAAAACCCGTTAATTCGGGGACAGGCTACGTAATCGCTAATTACCGCTCAGAACTTCACGATTCTGATACTGCCGTTCGATGTCGTCAGATCGATCAGCGGACCGCCTGTTCCCAGATCGCCCTCCAGCCGGTGCTTCGACGCAGAGCCGCCGTGCGCCGCAATGTCAAAATCCGAATGGATCGACGAGTTCGACGTCCGCGCCTTCAGGTGCGCGTTCACCGCCGGCGCAACATGCAGCGTGATGGAAGAATTCGACGTGCTCGCACGCACCGCGCGGGCTGCCTCCATCGTCACGTCGATCGCGCCATTCGAGGTTTCAAGCGTCACCGGATGGTCCGCATCGGCCGCTGTCAGGCGTACATGAATGCTTCCGTTATTAGTCCCCGCCTCGAAGCTGCCCTTGGCCGCGTCGGCGGTAATGCTGCCGTTTGAGGTGTGCAGATAACAACTCCCGCCCGTGTCCCCGGCTTCAATCTTCCCGTTCGAGGTTCGCGCATCCAAATCGCCGCGCAGCCGTTCGGTGCGGATCGATCCGTTCGACGTCCGCAGGCTCGCGTTCCCCTGCACGTCATCGACATGAATGCTGCCATTCGAGCTGACAATGCGGTCGAGCAGCGCGCGCCGCGGCACGCGAATCGTATATCGCGCGCCCATGTTGCCGTGGAAGCCAGACGGCGGCAGAGTCCGGATGCGAATCGAATCGGCCGCCGGCACAATGTCGATCTTTGTCGCGTCCAGCGCATCTTTCGACCTCGCATATTTCGTTCCGTCAATCTCCACCGAGTCCTTCTCCCAACCGGAAATGTCGATGGACCCGTTCATATTCTCAACCTCCACCTTGCCGCCCGCTGCAAGCGGATAGCTGAAGTGGAAGTCCTGTTGATACTGATCCATACTGGCGAAGCTGAGATCCTCGCAACCGCCCAGCAGCAGGGCAACACCCGCCAACGCCACGATACGCAACGGCAGACGCATACGCGCACTCTCCTTTTAATACAGTACGGAGAAAACCGGAGTTTGTTCCCCTGGTTTGTTCCATGTGGTTAGGTCCATGATACTTTGGAAAGAGCACCCCAGCCGCCCCTGCGCGGCTGAAGTTTCCGTACGCACCCAATGAAAAAACTGCTTGCCCTGAATCGCGGCGAAATAGCCATCCGCATCCTGCGCGCCGCCAACGAATTGCGCATCCGCACCGTTGCCGTCTATTCGCAGGAAGACCGGCTCAGCCTGCATCGCTTTAAGGCCGACGAAGCGTATCTGATCGGCGAAGGCAAAGGTCCCGTTGAAGCCTATCTCGACGCTGAAGGAATCGTCGCCATGGCCGCGGAAAAGGGCGTCGATGCCATTCACCCCGGCTATGGGTTTCTCGCCGAGAATCCCGCCCTTCCCCGCGCTTGCCAGCGCGCCGGCATCACCTTCATCGGCCCCAGCGCCGAGCTGCTGGAATTGCTCGGCGACAAAACGGCGGCGCGGCATATGGCGGAGAGCGCCGGTATCCCCATCGTTCCCGGCACGCCCCATGCGGTTGCCGATCCGAAGCAGATGGAAGAAGCCGCGCGGCGCATCGGCTTTCCGCTGATCGTCAAGGCCGCATTCGGCGGCGGCGGCCGTGGCATGCGCGTCGTCGACAAGGCTGAAGATCTCGCGGCGCGCGTCGAAGAGGCCCGCCACGAAGCCGGCGCCGCCTTCGGCAACGATGCCGTGTTCCTCGAACGCTACATCCGCCGCGCCCGCCACATTGAGGTGCAGATTCTCGGCGACCGCCTGGGGAATATTTTGCATTTGTATGAGCGCGACTGCTCCGTCCAGCGGCGCCATCAGAAGGTAGTCGAGGTCGCGCCCGCCGTCGGGTTGGACCCCAATATCCGCCGCGGAATTGCCGATGCGGCCGTCACCCTCGCCCGCGCCGCGAATTACTACAACGCCGGCACGGTCGAATTCTTGGTCGACGTCGACACCGGCGCCTGGTATTTCATCGAAGTGAATCCGCGCGTGCAGGTGGAACACACCGTCACCGAAATGGTGACCGGCATCGACATTGTCCGCTGCCAGATTCAGATCGCCCAGGGACTGCCCCTTGACGGTCCCGAAATCGGCCTTCCGCCGCAGGACCAGATTCCGCTCCACGGCTTCGCCCTCCAGTGCCGCGTCACCACCGAAGATCCGGCCAACAATTTCGTCCCCGATTACGGCAAGATTCACACCTACCGTTCACCCGCCGGTTTCGGAATCCGCCTGGATGGCGCGTCTGCGTATGGCGGCGCCGTCATCACGCCCTATTACGATTCGCTGCTCGTGAAAGTCACCGCCTGGGGCCGCGAGTTTCCGCATGCCTGCCAGCGCATGGACCGCGCCCTCCGCGAATTCCGCATCCGCGGCGTGAAGACGAATATTCCGTTTCTTGAAAACGTGGTGAACCACGCGGCGTTTCAAGCGGGCGAGGTCGCCACATCGTTTCTCGCGGAAAATCCGTCGCTGTTCCGGTTCACTCCGCGCCGCGACCGCGCCACCAAACTGCTCGCCTACCTGGGCGATGTGATTGTCAACGGCAATCCGGAAGTG
>JBDTAT010000823.1:0-2822 GCA_039924505.1 Bryobacteraceae bacterium | reverse complement strand
AAGCGCCATCCGGCACCGTATCCGGATCTGTGATTGACAGCACGGGCGGCCGCATCGCCGGCGCCGCCGTCCGTATTGTCAACACACAAACTCACGAAACGCACTCCGCCGTCACCAGCGCCAGCGGGGACTACCTGTTTCCCTCCGTTTCCACGGGCGAGTACAACCTGGAAGCGCGCGCGAACGGCTTTAAGAGCGAGCGGCGCGCGGGCGTCCGGCTGGATGTAAACCAGAACGCGCGGGTGGATTTCCACCTGCAGGTCGGCCAGGTGAATGAAGTCGTGGAGGTGCGCGGCGATACGACGCTGGTGGATACGCGCGATGTGCAACTCGGCGGCACCGTCGATTCGCGCCGCGTGCAGGAGCTTCCGCTCGATGGACGCAATGTCTACGATCTGATGGCGTTAATGCCCGGCGCCACAAACGTTTCCACCACGCTCACCGGCTCCAACGACGCCAATAATATGAACGTCAACGGCGCGCGCGTCCGCGATAATAATTTTTATCTCGACGGCGCAATGAATAATACGCTGTACCGCAACGGCGGGAACATGGCGCCCAATCCCGACGCGGTGGAGGAACTGCACCTCATCACCAGCAACTTTGACGCCCAGTATGGCCGCTTGCCCGGCTCCGTGCTCAACGTGGTGACCAAGTCCGGCGGCGACGCGTTTCACGGCAGCGTGTTCGAGTTTCTCCGCAACGACGCCTTGAACGCCCGCAATTTTTTTCAATCGAGCGTGACCGCCCTCAAGCGCAATCAATTCGGATTTTCTCTCGGCGGTCCTGTTCGGAAGGACCGCACGTTCTTCTTCGCGTCGTACCAGGGCCTCCGTCTCCGCACCGACAATTTCATCAACGGCGTGCTGGTTCCAACGCAGGCGCAGCGCGGCGGCGACTTTTCGGCGCTCGCTCCCGCCAAGTGGCCGGTCGATCCTACTACCGGCAAAGTTTTTCCCGGCGGAATCATTCCGGCTTCGCGCCTCGATCCGGTGGCGCAGAAGATTCTCGCGACCATGGTGCCGCTGTCCAACTCCGCCAACGGAACTCTAAGTGCGTCGGGCGCCGCGCCGGTCAACGACGATCAGGGGGTTTTGAAAATCGATCATCAATTAACCGCGTCCAATAGAGTTTCGGGCACCCTGTTTCTGGATCGCAGCAGCAGCCTGGTGCCGTTCCAGGGCGGGAGCCAGATTCCCAACTGGGCCAACACCACGGCAACGTACTCGCAGAACAACGTCGTGGTGAACGACGATTGGATTCTCTCTCCCGCGCTGCTGAACCAGGCGCGCTTCAGCTACACACTGAACGATTACGCTACGTCCTCATTGGTGCACACAAGCTGGGCGGATTACGGCAGCCAGGTGCCCTTGGGCGCCCTGCCCGCGCGCCCGCCGCAGATCTACGTGAACGGCTATTGGCAGGGCGGAACGTTTGGCGAAGATGACATGCCGCAGCGGACGTTCGGCGCGTCGGAGATGCTCTCGTGGACCAGAGGTGCGCACAGCATCAAGTTCGGCGGCGATGTTCTATGGAATCATTTTCTCGAAACCGGCAACTGGCTCGGCGCGGGGCAAATTCATTTCACCGGCGCTTACACGAAACTTGCGCCTGCGGACTTTCTGTTGGGCCAGGCGGCCACGTTCCGTCAGAATAACGGGCTGAATCGCAATTTCAGCGGAACGAACACTTCGCTCTATGCGCAGGACGATTGGAAAGCGACGCGCCGGTTGACGCTGAATCTGGGTCTTCGCTGGGAATTGAATCCGCCCTTCACCAGCACCGGCGGCGCGCTCGGGACGTTCCAGGCCGGCGTGCAATCGCAGCGCTTCCCCACGGCGCCCACGGGAATGCTGTTCCCCGGCGATCCCGGGATTCCGGACGGTATCGCGCCCACTATCCACACGAATTTTGCCCCACGCATTGGCCTCGCATACGACGTTTTCGGGAACGGCAAAACCGCAATTCGCGCGGGCTACGGCTTCTTCTACGCCGTGGGAATGGCGAATCTGACCTCGAACCTGCAGAACCAGCCATTCATCGTGGACATCACAATCAACGGCACGCCAAACCTGGTGAACCCGTGGGCGAAAGTCGCCGGCGGCAGTCCTTATCCATATACATTGAATCCTGCGCACCCCATCTTCACGTTTCCAATTACCGCGGACTATCTGGGTGAGGGATACAGTTCGCCCTACGTCCAACAGTATAATTTCGCCGTCCAGCAGCAGCTTGGGCAGTCGATGAATCTGCAAGTCGCCTACGTCGGCAACTCGTCGCGAAAATTGTATCTGCAACGCGATGCCAACTCTCCGGTTTACGTTGCCGGCGCTTCCACAACGTCGAACGTCAACAGCCGGCGCCCTTACTTTCCCGGTGTCTTCGGTGGCATCTATGAAACCGAAGCTGCCGCCAACGCCTCATATAATTCGCTGCAAGCCACCTTCACGCGGCGTTTTTCGCGCGGCTTTTCGATTCTCGCCAATTACACGTATTCAAAATCTATCGACATACAGTCGGACGATCCCACCAGCCCTTCGGTGGTCAGTTTCGCAAATTCCAATAACTTTGCCGCGGATCGCGCGCTGTCGAATTTCGACACGCCGCACGCGGCCTCCCTGTCATGGGTCTGGCAGGCGCCGTCCGTGCGATATGGCGGATGGGTCGGCCGGCAGGCGCTAAGCGGATGGCAATTGAACGGCATCATGACGGCGCGCACCGGCAAGCCATTGAATGTGCTGTCCGGTACGGATACGAATTTCGACGGCAACACCACCGATCGGCCGAACCTGGTGGGCGAGCCGGCACTCAGCGGCGGCCGC
>JBDTAT010000822.1:0-2916 GCA_039924505.1 Bryobacteraceae bacterium | reverse complement strand
ACATTCTAGTCCCAACCGGCTCGCCGCGGCGGTTCCTGGCAACGCGGGCCGGTAGCCTGGCAAACGGACCCTCAGACCTCGAAATGGAAAACCCGGCTGGTCGAAGCCGAATTTCACGGCCGTGATTTCGACATCGAGTTCTGGCCGGAGCAACTTGATGACGCCATTTTTCGGGCTGCTTGGGAAATGGTGGAGGCTGGCGCCTCGATCGTCAGTACGAATGACGGCTTGCAGGATTCTTGGATGGCTGGAATCAACTTCTGGATGGACTTAAACACTCCACGCCGGATGCGCTTGTCCGCGATCTCCCGGGACCACCGTTCCGCCAGGTTCAACCATGAATTCGATGCCGGGATGAAATGCCGGTGAAACCGCGGATGACGCTGGAGCCAGGCTTTTATCCGGGGATGTTTATGCGCCGCATAGCTGTCCACAAAGGTCCATACAGGTTCCGACCGCCGTCCCTCCGCCGTTGCGCTTGTAGTCGCGGGTCATGGTTCCGCGCCGTCTCATTTCAAAGGCAACTCCGGCGCCGGTCTTTAGCGTGGTCGCGCTTCGCCGCGCTCTCCGCCAGATGGTGCGCCACTTTGGCGACTGCGGTTGCCATTTGGTTCACGTTCTGTTCCGTGTAGTTTTCCAGTAATTCAAGGAGGATCCAACGCGAGAAAGCGTCTTCGGCCACAGGGCACAAGCCCCTTGGATAGGAGCGATTCGATCCGGTATCGAGTGAATGGAAGGGGTATTCGGAGCCTGGAAACGCGGATCTCCTCTGGAAAATGTCGTAGAGGTATACGGGCCTCCCTCCCGTGATGACGTTGGCCTTCGCGTTTACACCTTCGTGGCGGAGCGCGTCGGCGAAGTGGGCCGCCGTACAGCTAAAGTGCTCGAGGTCGATTTTGAAGAAGAAGAGAAAATAGGAATGCGTCGAACCCGGCCGGATGTGCGGCAGAGTGATTCCGTTTATCTCAGCTAATTGGCGGGACAGACGATCGGCGAGCTGTTTACGCCGGTCGAGGAACTCGTCGAGCCGCTCGAGTTGCGCCAGCGCGACGGCTCCCTGTAACTCCGTCATCTGGTAATTGGGAGCCAGAAAGAATGGATTGCGAATTCCTTCCTCGCGCTGATAGCATTTGTCCAGAAATAAAGAGGCGATGTAGCGAAGCTGGTCGTCGTCGGTGATTATCATGCCGCCAGAGCCGGCCGAGATGTGCTTGAAGTGATTTAATGAGAAGCACCCGATGGCGCCGCGCCGGCCGGTCAATTCGCCATCGTACTTGCATCCATAGGCTTGCGCGCAATCCTCAACTACCGGGATATTGTGCTCCGCGCCGATGGCGAGTAGCGCATCCAGATCGGCGGCCAGCCCCCCATGATGAACGGCGAGGATCGCTTTCGTCCTCGGCGTGATAGCGGCGCGGACCGAAGTGGGGTTCATATTCAACGTTCCGGCTTCGACATCGGCGAAGACCGGTACTAGCCCCTGGTACAAGATGCCGGTGAGCGATCCCATATCGGTGATCGCGGAAGTAATCACTTCACTACCCGGCGGAAGCTGCAACGCCGCGATAGCGATATGCACGGCGGCGGTTCCGCTGGAGCAGGCTACGCAGTGCTTTCTTCCGTAGAGCGCGGCAAAGCGGCGCTCCAACTCCTTGACCTTGACGCCGAGATAGAAGAACAGCATGTCCGAGTCGATGACCTCGGCGAGATACCGCTTTTCTGCGTCTCCATGCCGCTTGCGGGGTGGAATGGGGATAGTTACCGCTGGCGCGCCACCGTCGATGGCCAGTTTTTCGATCACTTCTTTCACGACGACGTCTTTCACACGGACTCCATTTGTATTTTAGATTTAGCGACGGGAGGAATTCGACTCCAGCGAGACCGCCCGATGCGGAACACCCGAAGCTTCGTGGACCGGATGCCGTGCGCGGCGCAGATCGTTTGCGCGCAGCGCAATATCCGTACTCTTTTCGCCCTGAACTTCGAGATAAGTTTCCGCCGGCGTTGCGAGCCGGTTCCCGTATAGTAAGGCGCCCACGACATTCCGGAACAGTAACAGGGGCTGTTGCCGCGGAATATTAGTGGACTCAAAGCCAGACAACTCCAGCCGCGCCACATCGTCGAACACCAACGCCGGCCGCGAATCCGGCTGCACGGAATGAATCTTGATATCCCGCAGCGTGAGGCCGTCCACATGCCGGCTATAGATTCCCAAAGCCGGAAGTTTGCCGAACATATTGGCATCCGGATACTTGGTGGGAACTTCGGGCGCCTCCAATTCAGGCGCGGCCACGCCTCCGGCAGCCGTCACAGTCAGGCCATCGATCGTGACGTTTTCGACGCGCCCGTTCTCCACTCCGGTGATTGAACTGGCAAGCGCGACATTAGCCGCCGTCACGTTCCGGATGAGGATGTTCCTGATCGACCCCGGAGATGGTTTCGCCATGCTGCGGGCGCGGCTTCCCAGGCGGATGAAAATGGGCGCCAGCGCATCCTCGATGGACATGTTGGAGACGACTACGCCGTCGATGTTCGCGCCATCCACCGATTCGATCGCGATGCCGGCAATCGGGCGGCGGCCGGCCTCTTCGCGGCGCAGCACCACGCAATTCGTCACCGAGACATTTTTGAAATCGCCTTCACTCTCGGTTCCGAATTTGAAGGCGTTGCACGCGGTCCGCAGGATGCAGTTGGCCACTATCAGATGCTCGGTGCCGCGGCGTTTTCCGAGCGCGTAGCTGGCTTTCGGGCACACCGCATCGTCCCAGGAATCGATATAGCTATTGGTGATGCGCACAAAGTGGCAGTTGTCCGGATCGATGCCGTCGGCATATCCATTGAGGATTCGGACGCCTTCGATTTCGACGTGATCGGTCCCGATCAAGCTGATGTTGTAATTCGGAGCGTTGCGGATTG
>JBDTAT010000821.1:0-3446 GCA_039924505.1 Bryobacteraceae bacterium | reverse complement strand
ATCCGGAAGTGGCGAACAAGCCGCGGCCCGCGGCGTTCCGGCCCGCACCGGTTCCGGAACATATCCATGGCGAACCGCCGGAGGGAACCAGGCAACTGCTCGACCGCATCGGTCCGGAGAAGTTCGCCGAATGGACCCGCGCGCAGCAGCGCCTGCTCATCACCGATACAACCTTCCGCGACGCCCATCAATCGCTAATGGCTACGCGCGTGCGCACCTACGATCTGCTTCGAATTGCGAACTTCGTCGCGCACCGCACACCTCACCTTTTCAGCTTGGAGATGTGGGGCGGCGCAACTTTCGATGTGGCCCTGCGGTTTCTCCATGAAGATCCGTGGATGCGTCTGGCGCGGCTTCGCGAGGCCATCCCGAATATCTGTTTCCAGATGCTGCTGCGCGCGTCGAACGCGGTCGGCTACACCGCGTATCCCGATAACGTCGTCACCGGATTTATCGCCGAGGCGGCTGCGCGCGGCATCGACATCTTCCGCGTGTTCGATTCGCTGAACTGGCTGCCGAACATGCAAATTCCGATGGAAGCCGTGCGCAAGTCCGGGCGAGTGTGTGAAGCGGCGGTCTGTTACACCGGCGATATTCTCGATCCGGCGCGGCAGAAATACTCGCTTAATTATTACGTCCGCATGGCCAAGGAACTGGAGCGCATGGGCGCCCACATTCTCGCCATCAAGGACATGGCTGGATTGTGCCGGCCGTACGCCGCGCACGCGCTGGTGAAAGCGTTGCGCGAAGAGGTCGGGCTGCCCATTCACTTCCACACGCACGACACCAGCGGCGTCAATTCCGCGTCCATTCTGAAGGCGTCTGAAGCCGGCGTCGATATCGCCGACGCCGCCATCGCTTCGATGAGCGGCACTACCAGCCAGCCGAATCTCAATTCCATCGTCGCCGCGCTCGCCCATACCGGACGCGACACCGGCCTCGATCTGAACGCTCTGAACCAGCACGCCGATTACTGGGAAGTAACGCGCACCTATTATCTGCCCTTCGACAATGCGCCGCGCTCTGGCACCGCCGAGGTTTACATTCACGAAATGCCCGGGGGCCAGTACACCAATTTGAGGGAACAGGCCGAATCGATGGGCCTGGGACCGCGCTGGGGCGAGATTGCGCGCACTTACGCCGACGTCAATATGGCGTTCGGCGACATCGTGAAAGTGACCCCTTCCAGCAAGGTGGTCGGCGACCTGGCGCTATTCCTCGTCAGCCACGGCATCGGCGTGAAAGATCTGGAGCGCGCCGGCGCGGACCACAAACTGACGTTGCCCAATTCGGTCGCGGAAATGCTTTCCGGCTCGCTCGGTGAACCGGATGGCGGCTGGCCCGAAGCCATCACGAACGTTGTCCTGCGAGGCGCGAAACCAAAACCGGGGCGTCCCGGCGAACACCTGGCGCCGGTCCATTTCGATGAGACCGCCGCGCTGCTCGACAAGAAGTTGGGGCACAAATCGTCGCGCACCGATCTGATTAGCTATCTGATCTACCCCGACGTGTTCCTGAAATTCTCCAAAGCGCGCGCCGCCTACGGAGACATCGAAGTTCTGCCCACGCCGCAGTTTTTCTATGGGCTTGAAAAGGGCGATGAAGTGACCGCCGAATTGGAGCCCGGCAAATTACTCGTCATCAAATTCGTTGCTGTCAGCGAACCGCACCCCGACGGCACGCGCACGATTTTCTTCGAGCTGAACGGCCAGCCGCGCGAAGTCACCGTGCGCGACCGCTCCCTGGTCGCCACGGTTGCCGCGCGGCTTAAAGCCGATCCGGCGAAACCCGGCCACGTAGGCGCGCCCATTCCCGGGGCCGTCACCAGCGTCGCCGTGGAACTGCATCAAGCCGTCACGCAAGGCGAACGGCTGTTAGTGATGGAAGCCATGAAAATGCAGACCACCATTTACGCCCCCGTTTCCGGAAAAGTGACCGAGCGCCTGGTGCAGGTCGGTGAAAAAGTGGACGCCAAGGACTTACTGTTGGTAATCGAGTAAGCTGTGTCAAACTGGAGTACATGAAGAAGACCACCGTCCGCGCTCTCCATTTGAATACCACCGCTATTGTGCGCGAAGTCGCCGGCGGTGAAGTCTTCGTTATCGAAAAGCAGGGCATCCCGATCGCCGAACTGCGCCCGGTTCATGAACTGCCGCCAACCCGCCGCCTGCCGGATCGCGAGGCGCTGATCGGAAAGCTGCCTTTGGTGCCGGACAGTGGGCGGATTCTCGAAGAAGACCGCTCATGAAGTTGTATTTCGACTCGGCTTATGTTGGCAAGTGTTACCTGCACGAGCCGGATGGCGTCGAAGTCAGAAAGGTTGCGGGGCGGGCCTCAGGTCTCTACTCTTCCGCTCTGGCGGTCGTCGAGTTAGCGAGTCTCTTGCTGCGGCATCGCCGGGAGAAGCGAATGACCGGCGAACAAGGGGCCATTGTTCGGGAGTTATTCCAGCAGGATGTTCGCGATGGAAGCTGGATTTTACTGCCCGTCTCATCGCGAATTCTCTACCGGGCCGAGTCCGTTGCGATAGGATTGCCCGCTACAGTGTTCCTTCGGGCCGGGGACGCGATTCATCTCGCGTCCGCAGCCGAAGCGAAGTTCGATGAAATCTGGACTAGCGACCGTCACATGCTTGCGGCTGCGCCGCACTTCGGTCTGATTGGGCGATCGGTCTAAACTTCCGGCGCATCCCGCGAGGCCTCTTCGATGCGGTTCTCAAGCACCGAGCCCTTCGCAATCTTTTCGCACTGCAGATAAAACGCCGCTGTCTGCTCCACCGCCTGGCGCGGGATGAATCCGATTAATTCGCTGCCGGCGATCTCGACGCCCCGGCTCGCCGCCTCGCGCCGGACTGCTTCGAACACAACGTGGACTGGCGTTCGCTCGAAGTCGGTCAGGTTCATCGAAACTTGCACCAGATTGCGCGAAACCAATGGCACCCCCATCGCCTTCACCGCCGCCAGACCGCCGGAAGACTCGCGAACGGCGCGCGCAATGCCGCGGGCAACCGAGAGGTCTGTCGTATCCAAGTTGATATTCAACGCGATCAGAAATTTTCGCGCGCCCACCACCACCGCGCCCGCCGTTGGATGGAACCGAGGTCCGCCGATGTCCGGTGCCAGACCGGCCGCGCCGTTGCGGCGGATGTTTTCGAGGTGCGCCCGCTCCGGCCAGCGCGCGGCCGCTTCGTAAAAGAAAACCGGCACGCGCAATCGCCGCCAGATCTCTTCCCCAACATGATGCGCGAGAGCCGCGCATTCCTCGAGCGTCACGCCGGAAACAGGAACGAACGGTACCACGTCGGCCGCGCCGATGCGCGGGTGAACGCCGGTATGATTCGTAAGATCGATCGATTCCACGGCCTTCGCCACGCCCGCCAGCGCCGCCTCGCCGACGCACTCCGGCGGTCCGGCAAAGGTGATCACGGAACGGTTGTGATCCGCGTC
>JBDTAT010000820.1:0-5202 GCA_039924505.1 Bryobacteraceae bacterium | reverse complement strand
TGAATGTGAAAGTCCGGCATGCGCAGGTCGCGCAGTAGAATGCCGCCGTTGGCGTGCGGATTGGCGCCCATGCGCCGGTCGCCTTTCGGGGCTAGTTCGGCGAGATCAGGCATGAGCCGGCCATCCTCATCGAACAACTCCTCGGCCTTGTAGCTCTTCATCCAGCTCTCAAGCTGCTTGACATGATCGGGATGCTCGGAATCGACGAGCAGCGGGACTTGGTGCGCCCGGAAGGTGCCTTCGATTTGCAGGCCATCGACTACCTTGGGTCCGGTCCAACCTTTGGGTGACTTGAGGACAATCATGGGCCAGCGCGCCCGCGTGTTGTTGCTCTTGTCCCGCGCATTCTTCTGGATTTGCTGGATGTCCTCGATGGCCGTTTCCATAGTGGCGGCCATGAGTTGATGCATCGTCTCAGGGTCGTCGCCTTCTACAAAGTGGGGCGTCCAACCGCAGCCGCGCAGAAATTGATCTAATTCCTCATGCTCGATGCGGGCCAGCACGGTGGGGTTGCTGATCTTGTAGCCGTTCAGATGCAGGATCGGCAATACGGCTCCGTCGGTTATTGGGTTGAGAAGCTTGTTGGACTGCCATGCGGTCGCCAAAGGTCCCGTTTCTGCTTCACCATCCCCGATAACACAAGCTACAATAAGCCCCGGATTGTCGAAGGCAGCCCCGAATGCATGGCTGAGCGAGTAACCAAGCTCGCCGCCTTCGTGAATCGAACCGGGCGTGGTCGGCGCAACGTGGCTCGAAATCCCGCCGGGAAACGAAAACTGTTTGAACAGTTCTTTCAGCCCAGGTTCATCCTGGGTGACGTTCGGATAGATATCACTCCAGGTGCCTTCGAGGTAAACATTGCCGACAATCGCCGGGCCGCCGTGACCGGGACCCGCGATGTAGAACATGTCCAGGTCGTACTTCTTAATGACACGGTTCAAGTGCACATAGATGAAATTCTGACCTGGCGTCGTTCCCCAATGCCCGACCACGAGTGGCTTCACGTGCGACAGCTTCAGCGGTTCTTTCAACAGCGGATTGTCGTAGAGGTAAATTTGGCCAACCGACAGATAATTCGCTGCGCGCCAGTAGGCGTTGATCCTGTGGAGCAGTTCAGGAGTGAGAGTGTTAGTTTTCGTGGTTGACTCCGCGTCGATTACCGCTTCGGGTTTGTGGAGCTGTTCAGGAGTGAGTGTCTGTATTTGTGTATTCATGTCTTCGCACCTAAAATCACAAGCTTGCTTTCCTTAGCCGCAAAGCGTTGGCGATCACTGAGAGGGAACTCAGACTCATCGCGGCGCCGGCAATGATGGGGCTGAGCAGCCAGCCAAAGAACGGGTAAAGCACCCCCGCCGCCAGAGGAATGCCCAGCGCATTGTAGAGAAATGCAAAGAACAGGTTTTCCCGAATGTTCCGCATGGCGCCGCGGCTGAGGCGGATGGCCTTTGCAATACCACGAAGGTCGTCTTTGACAAGGGTGACGCCCGCGCTTTGCATGGCCACGTCCGTGCCGGTGCCCACGGCAATACCGACTTCAACCTCGCTGAGCGCGGGCGCGTCGTTGATGCCGTCGCCGGCCATCGCAACATGTTTCCCTTCCGCGCGCAGCTTCTTGACATAGGCGACTTTTCCAGCGGGCTCGATCTCCGCTTCCACGGCATCAAGGCCGAGGTGCCTGGCAACGGCATCGGCAGTACGGCGGATATCTCCAGTGAGCATGACAAGCTGCAACCCGAGCGCATGGAGTTCGCCGATGGCTTCGAGTGTGGTGGATTTGATTGGGTCGGCAACGGCGAGGATTCCGCCTGGCTTGCCATCGATCGCGACAAACATCGCGGTCTTGCCCTCTTCTTGAAGTTTGACGGCCGAGGCTTCCAGCGGCTCCAGGCCATTGATCTTTTCGCTCCGAAGGAATTCCGATTTGCCGACTATCACCAGACGGCCAACTATGGCGCCGGCGACACCGCCCGCGGTCACAGAGCGAAAATCCTTCGCGGCCTCCAGCACGAGGCCTTGATCTTTCGCGCCCCGGACAATCGCGGCGGCGAGCGGATGTTCGCTGTTCCGCTCGAGCGACGCGGCGAGGCGCAAGAGCGCCGTCGCGTCTATACCGCCCGCGGGCACGACGTCCGCAAGCTTGGGTTTGCCTTGGGTGAGCGTAGCCGTTTTGTCCATCACGAGCGTGGTGACTTTCTCCAGCCGCTCGAGCGCTTCGGCGTTCTTAACGAGTACGCCTTCCTGCGCGCCGCGTCCAACGCCAACCCTAATGGACATTGGCGTCGCCAAGCCGAGTGCGCACGGACATGCAATGATGAGGACCGCGACGGCGTTCACGATGGCGTGCGCGAGCTTTGGCTCCGGCCCAAGCCACATCCAGACGACGAAAGTGAGCACCGAAGCAGCTAGCACCGCCGGGACGAACAGACCCGCCACTTCAAGAGTTGCGGCCACGCTGTCGACCATGACGTAAGCCAGAAGCCCGGGCTGCGAGGCGGGCGGGCGTCCCAGCGCCCAGGCGCCGCTCACTTCGCCGGCCCCGTCGTCAAACGCAGTGCTTCCATCCCCGCGCCGCCTGATTTGCCATCCGAAGGCCCGTTTGTAGAATTCGGCCGAGCGGAGAACGTCGATTGCGGGAATCTCGATGTAGCGGATTTTGCCGTTGGCAAACGTCGGAGGCATCCGTAATCCTTTCATTCATTGTAGCGTCGCTCACTCAATTCCGAGAACTGCAACGATCGGGCGGAAGATTTTCCGGCGGTCTGGTTGGAAGCGAGCGGTTGGACGCGATGCTGACGACGTTGCGCAAAGGACCCAATTTGAAACGTGGCGGGAGCCTCAGCGGACGGGAATTTCAACCCGCTATAGCTTCCCGGCTTTGTTGCATTGGCAGCAGCCGGGATAAGCGTGTGCGAGACCATTTCGTGGCGCCGATCAGCACAACGATTGCAATTCTCCGGCGCACGAGGTTCTGCCGATAGCGAATTCTCCCGAGTGCCACGCCTGCCGCCTCGGCCGGCCGAATTGTTGTGAGCGGGTGCGCGTTCTCGGCGTGCATGTGGATGGCGGCATGCGGTCCGTGGTGAGTAACAGATCAACCGCAGCTTCCTCCGCCACGTTCAGCGATGCTCGATTGCTCAACCGGTTCCAGCCTCGCGTGCAGGCTATGACGACGGGTGTCAGTACAGGTCCAGTGCCGCGAGGCGTTCCATGGTCAAAAAGTATGAACATCGCCCGGCGTGGGCGCCAGAGCCGAAGTCTTCAATGACAGCCGCGACGGGCAAACGGGTCTCGCGAGACACCCATGCGCCGCCGACCTTCTCCGGAATGCTCTCCACGGCGGGACAGTTGGACCAATTGAGAGTTGCAATACGCTTGCCCTCCTTGCAATCGTATGCTGTCAAAGTGGCGATGCGGCGGCAAGCAGGGTTCTCGCAGACACGCACGGACGGCCTAGGTCTTCGCCCGCGATGTTTGTGTTTGATCGGCAACCGCTCCCTGACGGCGAGCGGCTCGGTTAGGATTCGTGGAGGTTCGAGGCGTTCTCGGCGTGCGCTGAAAGCCCATTTTTGGCAGGACGACCGCGGCCCGAATGGCCCATACTGAACCGGGTTGTCACGCCTCGGCGATGGTCACGGTTTTCAGCACGTCGCCTTGCTGAATCGCGTTTACTACGTCCTGTCCGGAGACGGTTTGGCCGAATACGGTGTGCTTGCCGTCGAGCCAATCGGTGGCGGCGTGGGTGATGAAGAACTGGCTTCCGTTTGTATGCGGACCGGCGTTGGCCATCGAAAGCGTTCCGACTTTGTGGCGGTTCGGATTGTTTTTCAACTCGTCTTCGAAGCGATAGCCAGGTCCGCCGCGGCCGGTGCCGTCGGGGTCGCCGCCCTGGATCATGAAGTCTTTAATGACGCGATGGAAGACGGTGCCGTCGTAAAACTTTTCGCGCGCAAGAAAGACGAAATTGTTGACGGTGGCGGGCGCGTCCTCGGTGAATAGCTCGCACACAATGGCGCCGCGGGAGGTGTCGAGGGTCGCGGTGTACTTCTTTTTCACGTCAATCGCCATCGCGGGCGGATTGGAATATTGTCGACTCATGGCTCTAGTGTACCGTTCCGGAACACGGAGCACTTCGGTGGGAAATATCGTGCAACCGCTCGCTTGCGCGCGCGGCGCGGAATGAAAGCTCTAGATAAGATCGGAGGCGGGATGGGGAGCGGAAGTGGCCGGCGGAGTGTGGCGGGCGAGTCTCATCAGGTGGAGGAATCCATCGGCGGCGTCTACGGCGTCGCGGCAACCATCGCACACCAGAGTATGTTGTTCGACACGTTCGGTGTCGATGGCGTTCAGACGGCGCATGACGAAGGCTTCGGCGAGTTCGGCCATGGCGACGGGTGAGGAATGAATCAACTGCCAGTTCATGGCGATATAGTAAGCACGCCGCGTGCCATCGTTGCCGCGCGTCGAATCAAGAATTTAGCGGCGGGTTGGGACGCGGCGGCCGAACGGAGTGCCAAATTGGTACGGTGAAGTCATGTTGGAAGGGCGGATCATTCTGGTAACCGGCGCGGCGAAACGGATCGGCCGCGGCATTGCGCTCCGGCTGGCGAGGGAAGGGGCGCGGGTGGCGATCCACTATCACGGGTCGGAGGCCGCGGCGCAGCGGACAGCGGAAGAGTGCGGAGGAGCGGAGCTTTTCCGCGCGAATCTGGAGAAAGTCGGGGAGATCGAGCAGCTTTTCGCCGAAGTGGAGCGGAAGATGGGGCGGTTGGATGGATTGGTGAATAACGCGGCGCGATTCGCGACGAAGGATGCGCTGGAGATCACCGAGGCGGACTGGGACGCGATCCACAACGTGAATTTGAAGGCTACTTTCTTCTGCTGCCAGCAGGCGGCGAAGCTGATGAAGAAGACCGGAGGGGGCCGGATCGTGAACTTGAGCTCGCTGGGGGGACTGCGGCCGTGGGCGCACAACGCGCATTACTGCGCGTCGAAGGCCGGGGTGATTATGTTGACGCGGGCGCTGGCGAAGGCGTTTGCGCCGGAGATTACGGTGAACTCGGTGGCGCCGGGAGTGATTCCGTTCGGGGATTTGAACGCGCAGTCGGAGCGGCTGGTGTGCCGCACGCCGGCCAAGCGCGCGGGCACGGCCGAGGAGATCGCCGACGCGGTGGTGTATTTTCTTCAAGCGTCGAACTTTGTTAC
>JBDTAT010000819.1:0-9293 GCA_039924505.1 Bryobacteraceae bacterium | reverse complement strand
CCTGAACGTAAAAATGGTAGCGGTCGTCGTATTCGCCGAACTGGTTCCGGGGAAAGTCGCGCGCGCCGGACAGCGGGTAGCCGGTTAGAAAATCGGCGAAGGCGTTGCCGGTGTTTGTGACCGGGGCCAGCGTTCCGTTTGCGCCAGCGGCAAGCTGCGCTGTAAAAACAGTTTGGAACGACAGGCTGCCCACCGCGTTGGCGTTCGAGTTTTGTTGCACCGTGCGGTGGTAGCGCAGCCCGGCGCCGAACGCGAAATTGTGGCTCCCACGCGTGTAATTCAATCCTTCATCGATCTGATAATTGTCATCGGTATCGCCCAGCGGCCCGCTGGAACGGCCGAAGCCGGTGAAGCCCTGAATGCCGATGCCGCTGATGCCGTGTTGGTCGATGGCGCCGGTGATGCCGAGCGGCGTCAGCAGATCCGGTCCGGATTCGCCCTGCCCCTCGCTATGCACCGAGGAACGCGCAAAGCCGATCCGCGCGATGTTGACCAGATGAGGACCGAACGTCATCGTATGTTGGACAACGGCCAGTTCCGCGTCGAACGGATACGACGAGCCGCCGAGCGGCATGATGCTGCCCAGTATCACCGGCGAGTTTTCGTAGGTGACATTGCCAAACAGCGATTGCCGGTCGGAGATGCGCGTATCGACGCGGATGGTGAACTGATTGTCGCCGAGCGTGTTCTTCGGTTGGCCGGAGAGGTTCGACGGCCGTTGGGTATAACTGGCGCCGGGAAGATAGTATTGCAAGAGCTTCTGCGAAACCGGGTTAATGCGGGCAGCGGGGATCACGTTGCCGGCGAACGGTTGACGCTTGCCGGTTGCTGCGTCAAAACTGCCCGGATCGTAGATAGTTTGTGGAACTACGGAGAAATCGCCGCCGAACATGGCGGAGGTTGGAGTGAAGGCATTTGAGAAAAACTTCTGGATCTGCCGCGTGCCTTCATAGTCGGCGTGAAACCATAGCTTGTCTTTGCCGTTAAAGAGGCGCGGAATCAGCACAGGTCCGCCGAATGCGCCGCCGAACTGGTTGCGTTGCAGTTTGTCCGGGCCAGGCGAGTAGAAGTTGCGCGCGTCCAGCGTGGAATTGCGCAGAAACTCGAAGGCTTCGCCGTGGAACTGATTTGCGCCGCCCTTGGTGATGACGTCCACGATGCCAGGATTAGGTCCTTGATCGGGCATGAAGAATCCGACCTGAATCTTGAACTGATCGATAGCCGAGATGGAAAGATTCAGAGACGATTCACCGAGGCG
This sequence comes from Bryobacteraceae bacterium, assembly GCA_039924505.1. GTDB lineage: Bacteria > Acidobacteriota > Terriglobia > Bryobacterales > Bryobacteraceae > JBDTAT01. The sequence continues at coordinate 8,035 of JBDTAT010000819.1, read as the reverse complement.
CGATCCGCGCGTGGCGATGCCGTCGATCAGGTAGCTGGTCTGAAACTGGTTGTTGCCGGCGATGATGATGGAGCGGTCCGGATGCTGCTCCTGTCCGGCGACGGCGTCGGAGGATCCGGAGGGCGTGGCGATGCCACCGGAGAGCGCGCCAAGTTGGAGAAAGTCGCGGCCGTTGAGCGGTAGGTCCTCGACGCGCCGCTGGTCGATGACGGTGCCGAGGGCGTTCGATGCGGTTTCGAGCAGCGGTGTTTCGCCTTCCGCATTCACCTGCACCGATTCGCTAACGGCGCCCACTTTCATGGAGACGTCCACGGTGGCGCGCTGATTGACGGCCACCTGCACGTTGTTGACGTCCGAAGTTTCAAAACCCGCCAGGGAGACGCGTAACGTGTAAATACCCGCCGTCACTGCGTTGAAAGTGTAGTCGCCGGACGCGTTCGCCGTTGTTTCGCGCGACACGCCGCGCGCGACATCGATCAGTTCGACGCGCGCGGCCGGAACGCCCAGGCCGCTTTGGTCTTTCACTGTTCCGCCGACGGCCGACGTTCCGAGCGAAGTCTGAGCCCAGGCGCCGGTCACTCCAAGAATCGCCAGCAGAGCAAAGAGACACTTCCCGCGCTTCAAGTGAACCATAGGTACTGGCATTCTATCGATGGGGAGTTGGAAGGTGCAAGTTTGAGAAAGGTTTCGGTGCGATTTCAGAAGCCAAGTAGAGCCCGGAGCCGTGCAAGAACCTCGTCGAGAATTTCGGGGGAACAACGTCCCAGTCGTTCCGCTCGACGAGCCGTCCAATCCAGGCTTCTGATTTGATCTGCAAGTATTACACCATCCACGCCAACCGAGCCCCGAATCACGACCTCGAATGGGTAGCCCTTCGCCTGCTTCGTGATTGGACAGACTATTGCTAAGGCGGACCTCTGGTTGTAACTCCTTGGGCTGAGTACCAACCCGGGCCGCCGCCCCGCTTGCTCGCGCCCCGACTGCGGATTGAAAGTAAGCCAGATAAAATCACCGGCGTCGGGAACGTAGGCCGCCATTACCAGAATTCCTGCCCAATGGGATTGCCCCAGTCAGCTTCGGAATGGCGATTCGTCTTCGAGATTCGACGCACCAAGTCGTGCAATGCGTATTTCCGCCGCGCCGATCGCAGCACGATGCCGCCATCGGAGGCATGATCGAGGGTTACGCGGTCGCCCTCGGCCAGCCGCGCTTGTCTGGCGATCGCTTGAGGGATTCTGACTGCCAGGCTGTTTCCCCATTTCGAAATTTTGATATCGTTGGACATAAGTATCTACATCGAATCTACATCTAACTCGATTGCTTCGTCAACGCGGCGCTCGCCGGCGGTTCCGCATCGAGAAAGCATCGCGCGGGACGGAATGCCCGAGACAGGACGGTGGTTAGGGTGTAGTGTTAAGTATGGACAAGAGACTAGCGAAACGGCACAAGCGGCAGGTGGCGCGGGCGGAATCGAAGAAGCGAATTTCGGAGCCGGACGTAAGGACGCCGGAACAGATTGAGGCCGCCCGGGAAGCGAGCCGGCCGGATTTGAGCCGCGGCAATAGTCCGAAGATTGCCGCCTCCACACGCTCCTTCCGGAATAGCCGCGCGACTTCTACCGGGAGTGCCGCAAAGTCGGACGGCTAAATACGCGCCTGCGCGCACATTTCCGATGATCGGAATTCTGGTTCACGGGAACAATCACTTCATCGTGCGCGGCCCGTTGCCGGATTGGGCGGCGGCGCGGGCGCTGGCGCGGCACTGGTCGGTGATTCAAATCGAAGGGAAGACTCCGCCGGCGCTCGATGGCTGGCGCATCAGCACGCGGGAATTTCGGGAAAATCTGGAATGGGCGGTGGTTGTGCCAGGAGACGGCGAGATTTCTTCAGCCGTTGCGGATTTACTGGGCGAACTGGCGGCTCGCGGCATCGCTATCCTGAACGCCGCCTCCGGACGTTGGTAACGAAGATAGTTCCTCCGCGCGCTGAGGTTTTGGTTTTGATAAAGTGAGCGATCACTCCATGGGCACGAAACCTGGTGGGACCGGCCGCAGAGCTTTTCTGCAACAAGTGGCGTTGGGGGCGGGCGCTGCAGCGCAGCCGAAAACGACTCTTGAGGCCGGCGCGGCTTCAGGCAGCGCGGCTGATATTTCCTATCCGCGTATTTTTCGGGGCAGGCAACTGGCGCTGATCGCGTTTCCGCTCGGCGGTGTTGCGGCGGGGAGCCTCAGCTTGGGGGGCCGGGGTCAACTGCGGGATTGGGAAATTTTCAATCGCGCGGATAAAGGCAATTCGCCGGCGTATGCGTTTCCTTCCATCTGGGTGCAAGCGGGCGGCGGCAAGCCGGTGGCGAAAGTTTTAGAAGCTCGCATCCAACCTCCCTACGAGGGCGAAAACGGCTTGGGATCGAAAAACGCTCCCGGTCTGGAACGGCTGGCCTCGGCGACTTTTACGGGCGCGTTTCCGTTGGCGGGAATCGGTTTCGAAGACCGCTCCATACCGGTCCGGGTGTCGCTGGAGGCGTTCACGCCGTTCATCCCGCACGACGCGGAAGATTCAGGATTGCCGGTCGCGGTATTGCGTTACCGGGTGGCGAATCCCGGGCGGCAGAGCGCGCGCGTGTTGATTGCCTTCTCCATTGACAATCCAGTGGGAGTGCAGGAATCGAGACCGGCACACAGTGCAAGCGGCGACACACGCGAAAATACTCGTCGCAATGGGAACGGCCTCAATGGCTTGTCGATGACAAATCCCGGGTTGCCGGAGAACGATGTGCTGAAGGGGAGTTTCGCGCTGACCGTGCTCGAGGCCGGAGATGGCAAAGTAACCTGCATTCGCGGATGGGAAAAAGGCCGCTGGTGGAATTCGCCGATGCTTTTTTGGGACGATTTTTCGGCGGATGGCGAGTTGACGGAACCGGAATCGCGCAATTCGGTGGGCGCGCTCTGCTTGCAGCGGACGATTGCGCCGGGCGCGCACGCGGACTATACGTTTCTGCTGGCTTGGCATTTTCCAAATCGAACGCCGCGGCGGTGCGGGTGGAGCGCGCCCAAAGGCTACGAAGATACCGTGATCGGCAATCATTACGCAACGCGCTTCGCCGGCGCGTGGGAGGCGGCGGAATACGCGGCGGCGAATCTGCAACGGCTCGAAAAGGACACGCGGCATTTTGCGGCGTCGATTGCAGCCAGCACTCTGCCCGGTGCGGTGAAGGATGCCGCGACCGCTAACCTATCGACGCTGGTCAGCACCACATGTTTCCGCACGGCGGATGGCGAGTTCCACGGCTTTGAAGGCGTCAACGACAAAATCGGATGCTGCTTCGGAAACTGCACGCATGTGTGGAACTATGAGACCGCGACGGCGCATCTTTTCCCGGCGTTCGCGCGATCGTTGCGCAAAGCGGCATTCGGCTATTCGATGGACGACGCGGGCGCCATACATTTCCGCCAATTGTTGCCGGATGGCATCGAGCGGTCCGGCTTCGCCGCAGCGGACGGGCAGATGGGGCAGATCATTCACGCGTACCTCGACTGGCGTTTATCGGGCGACATCGAATGGCTGCGGGCCACGTGGCCGCGCGCGAAAAAAGCGCTGGAGTTTGCCTGGGTGCCCGGGGGGTGGGACGCGAATCGCGACGGTGTGATGGAGGGCGTCCAACACAACACCTACGACGTCGAATTTTACGGGCCGAACCCGCAGTGCGGTATTTACTATCTGGGAGCGCTGCGCGCCGCCGAGGAGATGGCCCGCGCGGTGGGCGACGCGGCATCGGCGAATGAGTACGCGCGCGTGTTCCAGAGCGGCAGCCGATGGATTGACGCCAATCTATTCAACGGTGAATATTACATTCAGAAAGTGCGCGGTTGGCCGGAGAGCGAAATTGCTCCGTCGCTGCGCAGCTCGATGGGATCGGAAAACACCGAACAGCCGCAATACCAAGTGGGCGGAGGTTGTCTGGTGGACCAGATGGTGGGCCAGTATCTGGCGGACGTAGCGGGTCTGGGTGAATTGCTGAAGACCTCGAACATCCGGTCGGCGCTGAACGCGATTCATCGTTACAACTACAAGCGGACCTTGTTCGACCACGATTCAGTGGAGCGGATCTTTGCGTTGAACGACGAATCGGCATTGGTGATTTGCGATTACGGGAAGGCGAAACGGCCGCGCATTCCATTCCCGTATTATGCGGAGATCATGACCGGCTTCGAGTATTCAACGGCGGCCCACATGATATACGCGGGCATGGAGACGGAAGGTGTCGAGTGCATCCGCAATATCCGCCGCCGGTACGACGGGGAAAGGCGGAATCCGTGGGACGAGGCGGAGTGCGGGCATCATTATGCGCGAGCGATGGCGGCGTGGTCCGGCCTGCTGGCGCTGAGCGGATTCACTTATGACGCGCCGAAGGCGGGCATGGCGGCGCTGCCGCGATCGAACGAAACGAATTTTCGCTGCTTCTGGTCGACGGGCACGGGATGGGGAATGTTTTCGGTGGCGCGCCGCCCGAGTGGGAACCGGTTCGATTTTCAGTTGCACAAGGGATCGCTCGATTGCCGCACTTGCACGATTCGTTCCGCCGCCGGAAAAGCATTAGCGCTGGTGAACGATAATCCGGTGGCGCACCAGTTCCGGCGCGAAGGCGAGAATGGCGTGTTTGAATTCGTCGAGCCGCTGCGATTGAAGGAAGGCGATCGATTGCAACTGGAGATTCGCGCGTGAACGATGGCAGGCGCGAGCCACGCCCGGTGATTGTGCCGCTCGGCGGATTTCTGGGAGCGGGTAAGACGACGCTGCTTCTGTCAGCGGCGCGGGTGCTGCGAGCGCAGGGAATGCGAGTCGCGGCAGTGCTGAACGACCAGGGAGACGATCTGGTGGATACGCGCCTGGTGGAGGAGCACGGCGTTCCGGCCGGCCAAGTGGCGGGAGGCTGCTTTTGCTGCCGCTTTTCGGATCTGATCGACGCTCTGGAGCGGCTGCGGGCCTATCGGCCCGATGTAATTTTCGCCGAGGCCGTCGGAAGTTGCACGGATATTTCGGCGACGACGCTGCAACCTTTGAAACGGGATTACGCGGATCGATACCGCTTGGCGCCGTTCAGCGTTTTAGCGGACCCGGCGCGCGCGAACGATCTGAGAGGGGCGGACGCCGATCCGGATCTTGCATTTCTGTTTCGTAATCAGGTTGCCGAAGCCGACTTGGTTTGTTTTACAAAATCGGACCTTGAGGTGAAAGCTCCGTACATGCCGGGCGCGCCTGTCCGCAGTCTGAGCGCGGCGACCGGGCAGGGAGTGGCAGAGTGGCTGGGCGAGATACTGGCCGGCGAATTGGAAGTGGGCCGGAACTTGTTGGAGATCGACTATGCGCGCTACGCCCAGGCGGAAGCGGCGCTGAGTTGGTTGAATTGCCGGGCCGTCCTCCGATTGCAGGAACCGCTTTCGCCGGCGGCGCTGGTAGGCCCGCTGCTCGATAAATTCGATGCCGCGGCGACGGATGCCGGCCTCCGCGTGGTTCACGCGAAATTGATGGATGAGTGCGCCACGGGGTACATCAAAGCGAGCACGTGCGGGAACGGCGAAGAGCCGCGGGTGGAGGGCGCACTCGACGCGTCCCCGGCCGTGATGCATGAGTTGCGGTGGAACATTCGCGCGGTTGCCGGGCCGGATGAGCTGCGGCGGATCGTCGAGAAGCTCGTAGCGAGTCTGGCGGGTGAAATCGAAATTCGTTCGCTCCAATGCTTTCGTCCGGCCGCGCCGAAGCCGGAGCGGCGGATGAGCACAGTGGCCTCTCGCGCCTTTCCAAAGACCGCTGGCTGACTGGCGGCGAACACGCGATCTGGAACACACGAGACGTTTGTTTTTCGATCTGCCACCGCTCCCTCACGATCGCGGCTCGGAAAACTCAATCTCCCGCGGGTGACTCGGAAGGCCCATATTGAGCCGCGCGCGTGAGCGAGCCGGTCGCCACATATGCTCCGAATCCGGCGGTCGAAGGCTTGGCGCGCTGCGGCCGGAGGGTTCCGCTTGAGCGGGATGGCGGACCCAGCCGTAACGGTTCAGCAGGTGCGGGCATTTGCGCAATGCGCGAGGGCAGGCACGGCAAATTAGGCAGTTCCGGCAACGAAGAATCGGCACACTAGAAATTCATGGATCCGCCCGTGAGTTCTTCCAGGCCTTTTGAGGCGACGCCCTCACGCGCGACGCAAGACGCTCTCCGGTTATTTTTTCATTTGACCCAACAGAGATCCTGTCAGTGACGTTGCAGATGACCCAATTCGGTTTTGCGCCCCGCCAAGTGTGATAGACTCCCGTCGAGCATAACGCATACTTTATGAATAAATATGCGCCACTGGCACTCCTCCTTCTAACTGTCCCGCTCCATGGTGTAAAGCGCTGGGGCGTTTATGAAGTCACGCTGGCCGGGCCGTCTTCGGGAAATCCGTTCGTCGATATCCATCTGGGGGCGCATTTCAAATTCCGCAATCGCGTAGTCGATGCCGATGGATTTTACGACGGCGATGGCACGTACAGAATCCGTTTCATGCCGGATGAATTGGGCGAGTGGACCTATACTACCTTCAGTGGCGCCGCGGCGCTCGCGGGAAAGAGTGGCGCGTTCACGGTCACGGCTCCGTCAAAAACAAACCACGGCCCAGTGCGGGTTCGTTATGGGACGCATTTCGGATATGAAGACGGCGCCGCTTATGTCCCCATCGGGACTACCGCCTACGCATGGAATCACCAAGGCGATGCCCTAGAAGAGCAAACTCTGCTCACCCTCCGCGAGTCGCCTTTCAATAAGATACGCATGTGTGTTTTCCCGAAACACTATACGTTCAACAACAATGAGCCTGTGTATTATCCGTTTCCGCGCACTGCCGCGGGCGAGAACGACTACGCGCATTTCAATCCGGCCTTTTTCCGGCATCTCGAAAAACGAGTCAAAGATCTGCAGGACCTCGGCATCGAAGCCGACCTGATCCTCTTTCACCCCTACGACAAGTGGGGCTACTCGAGGATGCCGCCAGAAGTGGACGATCGCTATCTCCGCTACATTGTGGCGCGTCTTTCCGCCTACCGGAACGTCTGGTGGTCCATGGCCAATGAGTGGGACCTGGTGAAGACCAAGACACTGGCTGATTGGGACAGGTTCTTCCGGATTGTTCAGGAGAACGATCCGTATCAACATTTGCGGTCGATCCACCAAAGCGTTTTGATGTACGACCAGTCGAAGCCCTGGGTGACTCACGTCAGTCTGCAGAGTTCCGATATGAATAGGGCGCTGGAGTTCATCCGGACCTACAAGAAGCCGGTTATCTACGACGAGTGCAAGTACGAAGGGAATATCCGCCAGCGCTGGGGCAACTTGCCCGCGCACGAACTGGTGCGCCGCATCTGGGTTGCCACCGTCCAGGGCGCATACGCGGGGCATGGCGAAACGTACATGGATGCCCACGACATCCTCTGGTGGTCTAAAGGCGGCGTACTCAAAGGAGAGAGCCCGAAACGAATTGCTTTTCTGCGAAAAATTCTTGAAGACGGCCCCAAAGAAGGGCTAGACAGCCAATCGACCTATTACCTGGGCGCCGGCCAGCCCGGCCGCTACTATCTCTTCTACTTCGATGTCAGTCAGCCCGTGGAGTACATCTTCGATCTCGCTCCCGGAGCCAAATACCGGGCCGAGCTGATCGACCCATGGGAGATGACCATCGAACCCATTCCAGGAGTCTACGAAGGGAAGTTCGACATGAAACTACCGGGCAAACCGTATCTAGCGGTGCGCTTCCGCGGCATCGATTGAAAGTGAGTGTATGATGACCGAATGGGGAAAACCATGAAACGTCTCTTGACGCGCCTCGCATGCGCCCTATTATTTTCGGGCATGGCATTTGCTCAGGGCTTCGGCACCATTGTCGGCACCGTGACAGACGGCACCGGCTCGGTTGTCCCGGCCGCTAAAGTGAAGGTCACCGACGAGGCAACTACCGCCGCCAGAGAAACCGTTACCAACGGTCAGGGCTATTTCGTGGTTCCCGC
>JBDTAT010000818.1:0-18087 GCA_039924505.1 Bryobacteraceae bacterium | reverse complement strand
ACGCAATAGGGAATGACCTTTTTCCATGGAAATCCGCGAAAGACGGCAACCGCGATGGTGACGGCTGGATTGATGTGCGCGCCGCTGATGCGGCCGGCGATATAGATGCCCATGGTGACGGCCAGGCCCCAGGCCAACGTGATGTTGGTGAAACCCCCGTTGACGACTTGCCCGGGCGAGCCGGAGCCGAAAAGGACGACCATGGCGACGACGCCATTGCCGAAGACAATGAGAACGAAGGTTCCGAGGAATTCCGCGAGGAGTTCAGCCGAGAGGGTGCGTGGGCGCATGGGATGAAGGGAATTCTATCACGTTGTCCCGGCGGAGACGTTGACGTTGCCGGGTCTCCTCAGGAACCCGCGCAAAACGGAGTGCGGCGCGAACCGGTTTCTTTCACGCACGGTGGTGCGCGCCGCACCCCTTTGCGCTAGGTCCGTATTTGGACGATGCGGGACTGGTGATACGCGGCGAGGGCGGTGTTGGCGGCGGCGATGCCTTCGATTGCGCCGGCTAGACCGGCGAGCGCGGAAGCGGGGACGGCAACGTATAGCTCATCTTCACCGACGCCGGTATATTCGCGGTTGCCGATGCAACCGGCGCTTGCGACCACGCCGTTTGCCATCGCCGCGGGGAGCGCCATGCAGGTGGGACGCGACAGCAGCGGCAGGTTGGCGAGCGAGCCGGCGCGTTGGGCGGCTTCGATCAGCAGCATGACACGCGCCGGAGGGCCGGCGAAGAGCACGACACTGGGTTCCACGGGGCAATCGCCGAGCGGGCCATAAAGAATCGCCACGGGCGGCTTCTCAATGCGGAAAATTCCGGGCACTTCCTCCATGCGAACGTAGCCGAGGCCGCCCATCAACGAGAGCACATCGGTCAACTCGTGAGCGCGCGATTCGGGCAGCGGCGTGTTCTGGGTGTAGCTGCCGATGGGGCAATTATAATGATCGCCCGGAACGGTGTAGAACGTGCGGCCCGCGGCAGCGAGACGCCAGAAGCTGCACGAGGACGGCTCGGCGCCGCTGAACTGTTCCACGCCCTCCGGGATTCTGTCGAGAAAGGCGATCGCAATGGGACGGCGCGTGAGGCCAGTTCCGGCGAGCAACTGGGTCTCTAGGTTTCGATATGACGTCACCGGGCCATTATCGCGCAGAAAAGACGTTGCTTCTGCCGTTACTTCTGAGGAGTCGGCGCCCCGTGTTGTATTTCGGCGGGCACGCGCTGGCGGTCGTGCGCGCCTACCTGGAAGGTCCATTCGACGGGAACGGTTTCGGGAATATAACACATGCGCTCATCGCAGGCCTGATAGCGGAGACCGCCCTGGAGCGTCAGCTTTCCAGACGGATCGAGCAACGGCTTCAGGGCATTCTGCTGGGCAAAGGTAACATCGCGCGTCAATCGAAATTGGCCTTCAAACACCGGCACGGTTTCGTCGATCACGGGCAGGTGGAGCTTGCGTGAGGGCGGAAAGGCGACGGGAGAAACCGCGGCGGCGGTTGATTTCATGGTCCAGTCGAGCGGGATGTAATCGGCCACGCCGGGCGCATAAACGTGCAGGCCGGGCTTGAGGTCGATATCGAGGGTGAGGGCCACGCGCTCACCCGGCAGCACTCGGACATTACTGGCGGAGGCCGAGATTTGGATCCGCTTGCCGGAAAATGTCTGGTGGGGGGTGGCGGGCGCGGCGCCGAACTGGCGCAGCAGAATGTCGCCGGCCGTATAGCGGTCGCGGAAATCGTCTTCGAAATACTTGGCGGTAACGCGGCCCTGGGCGTCGAGAAGGTACGTCCCTGGATTCGGGATTCCGAAGAACGGCGTGGCGGCGGGAACCGAGGTGTTCAGAATGCCGAAAGCGCGAATGATTTTCGAGCCGCTATCGGACAGCAATGGAAACGTTATGCTGCGGCGATCGGCAAAGTTCTTGAGAATAGCCGGACTATCGTAGCTGATGGCGGCGAGACCGAGGCCTTGCTGCCGGATGCCGGCCAGATTTTGTTGCAGCTCCACGAGCTGACCTTTGCAAAAGGGTCACCAATCGGCCGAGCGGAAGAAGACCAGCATCAGGCCTTTGGGACCAGTGAGGCTATGAAAGTCCTGTTCGCGGCCGTTCTGGTCGATGGCGCGGATCGCTGGAATCTTCGACCCAACTTCGGGACCGGTCTCAACGGCAGGCAAGGCGACGAGCGCCAGCGCGCTAGAGAAACCGGCTGCCAGGAAGCGACGTTTCATTACATCCATTTGACCATAAACGAAGTTTTAACGTAAAGGGCATGGCGTGCGCGGCGAAGGAAGGGGCGCTATTATGTATACCTGAGGTACACCTTACACACGAATTAAGTAATTTCTCTAGGTACCTGCCAGGGTTACCTGAATTGATGTTAGTACTAGCCGGCTCTAGAATCGGGACTGGAGAGTCGATGGAACTAGTGAAGGAAACTGCACGCGCCGTGGATCGCGCCGGAGAGGGTCCGGCGGATACAGCGGCTGAAGGAAGGAAAAGCATGATACGGATATTGATTGCAGACGACCACCCCATCGTTCGCGATGGACTGCGCAAGCTCCTGTCGCTGGAGGAAGATTTCGAGATTGTCGGCGAAGCCGGCGACGGGCGGGAAGTTCTGGACACGGTAGACGAACTTTCGCCGGACGTTTTGCTGCTGGATTTGCGGATGCCGAATATGGACGGGTTGTCGGCGCTGCAAGCCTTGCAGCAATCGAACAAGAAAACCCGCGTGATCGTGTTGACGGCCTCCGACGATAAGAACGAATTCGTGCAGGCGATGAAGCTCGGCTGTTCGGGTATTGTGTTGAAGCAGACGGCGCCGGAGTTGATTGTGAAAAGCATCCGCAAAGTTCATGCGGGCGAGATCTGGCTGGATTCGCACACGACGGCGGCGGTGATGCGGCAATTCTCGACGGCGGCCGACTTGGCCGCGGCCGGCGGCGGAAAGGCGCGCGAGCGGTCTCCGTTGAGCGCGCGCGAACGCGAAATTGTCGCGCTGGTGGCGCAGGGATACAAGAATAAAGAGATGGCCGAGAAGATGTTTATCAGCGAGCAGACGGTGAAAAACCATTTGCACAACATCTTCGACAAGCTGGGCGTCTCCGACCGGCTGGAGCTGGCGCTGTACGCCATACACAAAGGTCTGCATTTAACGGCCGAGCAGTAGGGCTCGGGAACGCGCGCCTCAGGCGGTTTTGTCTTTGGCGTAGCACAGCGGGTTCAGCGCGCACCCGGCGCAGAGCGGCTTCCGCGCCGTGCAGAGCGCGCGTCCGTGGTGGATCATCTGGTGCGCGAATAAGATCCATTTTTCGCGGGGCACGATCTTCATCAAGTCCTGTTCAATTTTTGCCGGATCCGTCTGGCGGGTAAGATCCAGGCGGCGGGCGATGCGCTGGACGTGGGTATCGACCACGACCCCGCTGGCAATTCCGAAGGCCGTTCCCAATACGACATTAGATGTTTTGCGCGCGGCGCCGGGCACGGTGAGCAGTTCCTCGATGGTGCGCGGGACCTCCCCGGCGAAATCCGCAAGAATCTTACGGGCCGCGCCGCCGACGGATTTGGCTTTGTTGTTGAAAAATCCAGTGGAACGGATGTCCTGCGCTAACTCCGCCTGGCTTACGGCGGCGAAATCCTGAATGGCGGGATATTTGCGGAACAGCGCGGGAGTCACCAGGTTGACGCGCTTGTCGGTGCATTGGGCCGAGAGAATGGTGGCGACCAGCAACTCCCATGCATTGGTGTGGTGAAGCGCGCAGGTGGCGTCCGGATACATGCGGTCGAGGATCTTGAGAATCTCGCGGACGCGGGCGGCGCGTTCGGCGGCGGTCTTCGGTTTTACGGGCGGTTTTGTTCGCGTTTTAGCCGGCGGTTTCCGAAGCGCGGGTTTTGCGGCGGGCATCGACCCTCATGATAGCAACGGGCGAGGCGTTGTCTCGTGCAGTGTCTCACGCAGTGACGGCGATCTGCTGCTCCGTGGGCTGAACGGCGTGCCTCTCGCGATAAGATTCGCAAGCGAGCGCCACCAGAAACGTCAGGAGCGTGAGGGGCGGCACGACGCCGTAGGGCGGACCCGCGAAACTAAATAGATACGGGATCGGGATTACCGCGGTCGCGGCGGCGATCCGGGTGAATTTCGAGTGGGAAGTAAAAATCGCCAGCAGAATCGGGAGCAACAGGAGGGTGGCGTCGTACTTATAAACGTGCGGAGAAACCAGTAACGAGGCTACGGCCGCGGCCGAAAACCATCGCCAGAGCGGCGCACCGCGCACCGCGATCGCGAGCACTGGAATCACGGCCATCGCGAGCAGCAGACCCACCCATCCCGCATCGATGCCGAAATTGAGCGGCAGCGCCTGTACGTCGATCATGATACTCGGAACCGGCGCGATGACGTCCTGGCCCGGGCGATGCAGCAGCGCCCAGTATTGCTGAAGCCCGGACCAGCCGACCAGCGCGAGCGAGAGAATCGCCTCCCCGGCCCCGGCAATGGAAAAGCCTGCCAGCATTCGCCATTCACCCGAAACGGCCATTGCCAGGGGGAACAGCAGCAGAAGATGAAACTTCACCAGGCCGATGGCGAGCACGGCGCCAGCCGCAATGGGCCGTCCCCGCTCTCTAAGCAAGTACGCCAGCGAAACCACCGCCATCATCCAGACGTTATCCTGGCCATTCATCAGGCCCGCGGCTGCCGGCAGGAAGAAGGCGCAATAGACCAGCGCGTCGGAACCGAATCGCCGCGCGGCCCATACCCAGAAGGCCAGCAACGCCGCGATTTGCGACCCGATCCACAGCCAGAACGACGGGATGAAGGGCAGCAGCGCGAAGGGAGCGGTCATCAGCGCGAAGATAGGCGGCCGGATAACGAAGATTCGTATGGGAGCGTCCGATGCGGCCTGCTTCTGAACCCGATATTGAAGATCGGCGTCGTATAGACGCGCGAAATTTCCCTGCCGCGCCAGCATTCCGGCCGTGTACGCGCTCAGGAAGTCATAGGTCTTGGCCTTCGCGACGACCGTTGAGCCAATAGCGATCCAGAACAGGGACGCGATCACAGCGATGGCAAGCGGAATCCATGGGACTTTGCGCTTCATTCGCGGACCTGAGGGTACTATCGGCGGTTCCAGGCGGCGGGTTTAACGGACGGTTGCAAAAACCGCTCCTTCACCGTAGCGGCCACGTACCGAAGCCTGGGTCGCGCATCGGCATTTCAGAACCTCTGCGTGAATGGACTAGTCCGCTCGCAAGGCAATCATCGGGTCCACGCTGGATGCGCGGCGCGCCGGAATGTAGCCTGCGATCGACGAAACCAACGCCAGGACCAACACCATACCGGTGAACGTGACCGGATCGGTGGGGCTTACGTTGAATAGGAGTGACGCGATCCACTGCGTTACCGCGAACGCTCCTATCGTGCCGGCGGCGATTCCGATCAAGGCCAGACGAAGCGTTCTGGCGATGACGCTCAACTGGAGTTGGCCCGCGGAGGCTCCCAGCGCCAGGCGGATTCCGATCTCCTGTGTTTGCCGGGAAACCGAATACGAGATCACCCCATAGATTCCGAGCGAAGCCAGCAGGAGACCCAGCAGCGCGAACGCCGTGACCAGAAGGACGATGAAGCGGCGGGGTGACACGGCTCGATCGACTAACTGCTGAAGGGGTTGAAAATTCTGAACCGGCATGTTGGGGTTTACGGAACGCAGCGCGGCACGGACACCGGCGGCGATGGCTTCGGTGGGAAGGCTGGTACGGAGGATCAGTCTGGCGCCGGCGAGATCGCGTGCTTGTGTAATTGGCAGAAACATCTCCGGTCCCGCCTGTTCTTCCAAGCTGGTCTCGCGAACATTTCCGACAATCCCAATGACACGTCTCGCGCGATCGGCAACAGCCATCTTGCCGAGCGCGTCCTGCCCAAGCCAGCCACGCCGCGCCGCGGCCTCGTTCATCAAGATCACGGGTTCAGTTGAATCCGTGTCGTGCCATGTAAAGCTGCGCCCCGCGAGCAGGCGCATTCCCATGGTCTTTAGATATCCCGGTGCGACAACATACACGAAGGCGGGATCGGAATCCGTCGGCGCGTAAAACTTGCCTTGCACCCGAAAACCCCAGCTTCGGTTTTCTCCGAGCGGAAGCGAGTCCGTGATACTGGCGCGCTCAATGCCCGGAACGGCCTCGGCCCGGCGCAGCAGCTCGTGAAAATAGGCATCGCGCGCCGGCTGGGGAGCGGATCGGTTGTAGTCGATTCGCAATGCGATGGCGCGGCCCGGTTGGAAACCGAGGTCGACGTCGAGTACGCGAAGAAAACTTCGCAGGAGGACTCCGGCCCCGGCCAGCAGAACACATGCGAGCGCGATTTCCGAGACCACCAATGCAGCGCGAAACACGCCCTGAGTGCGGGCTTCGCTCGCCCCGCGCGCCGATTCCTTCAGGGCGCCATGGATTCCCCCGCCGGCGGCCTTGAGGCCCGGCGCCAAGCCAAACAACAACGCGGCGCCGGCCGTTACCAGGATCGTGAAGGCCAGCGCCGATCCATCCACGCGCACGTTCTGGAGCAGGGGAAGCGCGATGGTGCGGGAGTGGGCCAAATAGCGGGTGAGGACGAAGGCCAGTAGAAGTCCGAGCGCCGCGCCGCCGCAGGCGAGAATGAAACTTTCGGTGAGAAGTTGCCGGACAATGCGGGATCGCGCGGCGCCCAGCGCGTTCCGGATGGCGAATTCCTTGCTTCGCGACGCGGATCGCGCCAGCAGGAGATTGGCCAGGTTGACGGAGGCGATCAGCAGGATCAACCCAACCGCGCACCAGACGACGATTAGGGAGCGGCGCACTTTGCCGCTCACGTATTCTTTCAAACTGCTGAGCCTGGCTGCGTAGGTGGCATACCATTCGGGATGTTCGCGGCGGAGGGCGGGCGCCAATGCGGCGAACTCCGCGCGCGCCGAAGCCAGCGGGACGCCCGGTCTTAGACGGCCGATGATGGAGAGGACATTGCCCTGGCGCCGGATGTCGTCCATTATGACGGGGAAGTAGAAGTCGACTTTGGTTCCGGGTGAGAAGATGGCGCCGAAGTCGAAGCTCGCCGGCAGCACGCCAACCACGGTGACGGATTGATTGTTGAGCGTAAGGGATTGGCCGACGATGGCGGGATCGGCGCCGAAGCGCTGGCTCCAGAGGGTATGGCTTAGCAGCGCCGCGTTTCTGCCGTTCTTTTGATACTCTTCTTTCACGAACAGCCGCCCGATTGACGGCTGAACACCGAGCATGGGGAAGAAGTTTTCGGCGACCGGGAGTCCGATCCATCGCTCGGGTTCGCCGCGGCCCGTCAGCTTAAAATCGTTGAAGCCGAAGAAGGCGTTGTAGGCCGTCATGTCCTGGAAGGAATGGTTGCGGCTGCGCATGGCTTCGAAAACGCCGACCGGAAACGTTAGCGAGGAGAGCCCTTCATGCCCTTCGGTGTCTTCCAGCCACACGAGTTGGCCGGGATCGCGAAACGGCAACGGGCGCAGTAGAAGCGTGTTGACCACACTGAACACGGCGGTGTTCGCGCCGATGGCAACGGCGAGAATCAACAGAGCGACCACGGTGAATGCCGCATCGCGCCGCATGGTGCGGAGCGTGTAGCGGATGTCCTGGAGGGCTGAGTCCACAAGCGGGAGGCCGCGGGTTTCGCGATGCAGTTCTTTAGCCGGCTCGACGCCGCCGAAACGGAGCAGGGCGGCGCGGCGGGCTTCGGCGGCAGACATGCCGCGGCGGATGTTCTCGTCGGTAGCGAGATCGAGGTGCGCGGCAAGTTCCGCGTCGAGGTCGCGGTCCAATTCGCGCTTGCGAAAGAAGGATCGAATGCGGGCCAGTAGCGCGTTCATTGCGCTCCGCCCTCCGTCGGCAGCGCGAGCACGCGGTTGATGACCTCCGCGAGGCGCTGCCAATGGGCGGCATCGGCGGCGAGTTGCTTGCGGCCTTTCCGGGTGATGGAGTAGAACTTGGCTTTCCGGCTATTCTCGGAGACTCCCCAGGCAGCGGCGATCCATTGGCGCTGCTGAAGACGCACCAGGGATGCGTAAATGGTCCCTTGGTTGAGCAGCACTTGATCGCCGCTGATCTGTTCGATACGTCGGGCGATCCCGTAACCGTGGAGCGGGCCGAGGGCATAGAGGGTTTGGAGGACCATTACATCCAGCGTGCCTTGGAGAAGATCGAGTTTTGAGCTGGGCATCGAGGTTCCTGTGTGGATACCACATAAACGTATCACATCTTATGTGGTGGCGCCACATAAGCGCGGACGGGATCGGATGTCACAGGATTGAGGTATTGCAGACGGGGATAATGGAGAGATGAAATATCGGACGCTCGGAAGAACGGGATTTACGATCAGCGAAGTTGGATATGGCGCCTGGGGTATCGGCGGAAAGCAGTGGCAGGGCGGGACGGACGATGAGTCGCTGGCGGCGCTGCGGCGCGCGATTGAATTGGGATTGAATTTTATCGACACCGCGCTGGCTTATGGAGATGGCCACAGCGAAGAACTTGTGGGTGGAATTGTGCGTGAGGCGCCGGGCAAGGTTTATGTCGCGACCAAGATTCCACCGAAGAACAAATTATGGCCGGCGCGGCCGGGCATTTCGATCGGCGAGGTGTTTCCCTACGACTACATTTTGCGCTCGACGGAGGAAAGCCTGCGGAACCTCGGCGTCGAGACCCTCGATCTGCAGCAGCTTCACGTGTGGAATCCGGAATGGATTGCGCGGGACGAATGGCGGCGCGGGTTTGAGGAATTGAAACGGTCGGGCAAGGCGCTGGCCGTGGGTGTTTCGATCAACGATCACGCGCCGGATTCGGCGCTGGAGTTGGTCCGGACCGGCCTGATCGATACCGTACAGGTGATCTACAACGTTTTCGATCAAAGTCCGGAAGCAAACTTGTTCCCGCTGGCGCTGGAGCACAATATCGGCGTGATTGCGCGGGTGCCTTTCGACGAGGGGAGCCTGACGGGGGCAATTACGGAGACCTCGGCGTTTGATAAGGACGAGTTCCGCTCGTTTTATTTCCGCGGTGACCGGAAGCGGCAGGTGGTGGAGCATGTCGAGGCGCTGAAGAAGGATCTGGGGTTCGAGAAGGATCTGGGATGGATTGGCGGCGGGCAATTGGCGGAAACGGCGTTGCGGTTTTGCCTGTCGCATCCGGCGGTTTCGACGGTAATTCCCGGGATGAGAAAGATCAAAAACGTGGAGGCGAACTGCGCGGCGTCATCGGCGGGAGCGTTGGATAAGAAGACACTTGGCGTGTTGCGGCGTCACGCGTGGGCGCGAAATTTCTATTCCTAGGAAGAGGTGCGGGTGTTGCGCAATCGTCACGTATAGAGGCCGTGGCGCCGGATGTAGGTGAGCACGGCGGGAGGGACGTCGGAGGAATCCCGGCCGGCGGCGAGTTGTTGGCGGATCTCCGAGGACGAAACGGGCAACGCGAGGGTGTCAAGGCGATGTACGCGGGCACCCGGGGGAGTTTGGTAGCCATGCCCGGGGCGTGTTACAACGATGAACGATACTTGTTGAACGACGTCGCCCCAACGGCGCCAGGAAGCGATATCGGCGAACGCGTCGGCGCCGATGATGAAATATAACTCGTCTTCAGGGGGAAGTGTGGCGCGCAGCTTTTCGATGGTGAGAATGGAGTAGCTTTTCCCACCGGCCTCTTCGAGACGCGACGGGACGAAGAGCGGTTGGTTTGCGCAGGCCAGCTCCACCATGCGGTAGCGATGCTCGAAGCCGGCCATCGCCAATTCCGGTTTGTGGGGCGGGTGCGCGGCGGGAATGAACAGCACGCGGTCGAGCGAAAACTGATGGGCGGCCTCACGGGCTACGGTGAGGTGCGCGGTGTGGATGGGGTCGAAGGTGCCGCCAAAGATTGCGATTTTCAATCGGCCTCGATCCGGCTACTGATCCGCCACTTGTTCGCCGGCGAATAATTCGGACGGAGTAATGAGCACGTTGTGCGTGGGGAGTGCCAGCTCGGGAACTTGCGTCAGGCCGTTGGCGCCGTAGACGTGGATTTGTTTTTGCCACGGATCGACCAGCCAGACATGCGGGACGCCCCATTGGCGGTAATCGTCAAGACGCTGGATGAGGTCTGTAAAGCGATCGTCTGGCGAGACGATTTCGACGATGACGAATGCGGGCTCCGAGGGAATCAAGTCGACGGGCGGGGAGCCCTCGAATACGGCGACGTCCGCGATGCGGTAGTGATCGGGACCCAGACGAAGGCGGAGTTCCGGATGCGGGAACAAAATGCGCCGGCCGCCCGGTTCCACCGCGAGGAAAATTCCGACCAGAATTCCTTGAATCCAGGAGTGTATTCGATTGGGCAAGGTCCGCTCCACAATTTCGCCATGGACGTAGTCCGGCTCGGTCCACGGAAACGTTGTTTCCAGGTATTGGTCCGCGGAGATGTGCGTCGCAACCACCATCTAAGGTAAAGAATAGCATTCACACACCGATGCCACACGACGGGTAGCGCCGGAAACCGTCGAACGCACGCGGCGTCCGCGAGGCTGGAGATGAAGTGCCCGGCGATTGCGGCGGCGATTGCGAATCGGACTGGCGTCCGCGCGTCCGCGTTGGTGGTCAACCCTCTGGCGGTGTGGCTCATTGCACGCGCGCGCGGGCGTTTTGCGGGTGGGGATCAATTGCTACAATGGCAGGAGATGGCTGAAAAACAGAACGCGCGTGAGCCGCTGGCTCCTATTGGCAAGTGGCTGCCGCCGGTGCTGGTGGGCTGGTTGGTCCCCGGCGCCGGTCATTTTATGTTGCGCCGCAAGGGACGCGGGGCGTTGCTGCTGGCGTCGATCGGCTTGATGTTCCTGTTGGGGTTGATGATGCGCGGAGCGATGTTTCAGCCCCAAACTGGCGACCTGTTGACCACGGTGATTTACTGCGGCGGATTCATCGGAGATTTATGCTCGGGATTGTTCTATCTGCTGACGGTGTGGCTGGGCTATAACACGCCCGACATGGCCGGCCACGTTCACGATTACGGGGCGAAGTTCCTGGTCGGCGCCGGGCTGCTGAACATCCTCGCCATGGTGGATGTATTCGAAATCGCCGCCCGCCGGAAGGAGTAGCCATGCCCAAGATGAATCTTTCGCATTTTGAAGCCTCGCTTTTGTTCGCGCTGTTCACCTCCGCCGTGCTCGGCGTAGTAAGCCGGCGGTCCGACCGTGAACGGTTGCGCTACGGCCTGTACTGCTTCGGTTGCTTCGTGGCGACGCTGTTTGGACTGGGCTGGCTGATGTATCTGGGCCACGGCTGACGCCGCGGCGTTTTCATCACGGCTGTGGATCGGAGCCGCCGCACTTTCCGGTGCAGATAGTCTCGGAAATTTTCTCGGGACTGCCAAGGTGCGCCGGGTCGTTGATGGATGGGCGGCGCTCGCTGAGCGTCTCGATTACGGTGTTTCCGGCTCCCTTCCGGCGTTCGACGATTTGCTGCGCCTTCAACTCGGGTTTGGCGCCGGATTCGCCCACTGTTCCCGGGACATTTTTGGCGAAGATGTCGACCTCCACGCGCTCGCTACCATCCGGGTTCTTGGTGGTCTTCTGCACGTTCTGGCTTGCAAACTGCATTTGGCCGTCGAGTCCCACGCTGTAGACAGCAGTGTTCGCCGTGACGACGCCGTCTTTCTTTTCCCGATCGGTCACCTCGCGGGCCGCTTCATAGAACTGCCCATTGGCGTTGACGCGGTAAATCTCGACCGATTGGTGCATGCCGCCGGTGTTCGACTGCTCGACGGACTGCCGCCGTTCGACGGGCGTGAACTCCCCGCTCAAGGAAGGGCGTTCGACCACCGTGGTGGCGTTTACATCCGATCCCTGTTTGTGGCTCTCCGTGGTGGATCGCTGGGTGATTTGCATCGTCCCGTTGATGTCTCCGCGGTAGACGGTGGTCTTCGTGGTGGAGGAACCATCGGGCCGAGTTTCTTCGTCGATCAAGATCTTTTCCGGCTGGCCTGGATCGCCGGTAGCATCGTAGGGGCGCACGGTTCGCTCGATGATTTTGTGGTTCGGGCCGTTCTGGAGGATTTTTTCGTCCACTTTCTCGCGTGGAACCGAACCGCCGTTGATGGACGGCTCCATCTGAGTCTGGCTGGCGGCGCCGTTCGATTTGGTATCGACCGTCCGCTCGACCGGAACGAGATTCCCGTTCAGATCGTGGGTGTACTCGGTAGTGCTGCTCTGTGCGAAGATCGCCGGCAGAAGCACACAAAGACTAAAAGCGGTCTTCATACCCTTAGATTATCTGATTCTGGAATCTATACAATCGGGAGAAAACCTTAGGGGCAAGCGGCGAAAACCGGTCTAGATCTGAACGGAATTCGAGTGGGGAGCCTCGGGCGCACCGGCGGCGGCTGGTTTCGGGTATTTGCGCCAGGAGAATTTCTCTTTGCAGGCGCGGAAGCTCACGAAATTGCAGCGGCAGCGTTCGCAGCGGTAGGGCGTGCCACCCATACGGATGGCAAAAATCGTGCCAGCTCTGGGGCTGTAATACTGCTCGGACCACGTGCTTAATTCCATGCGGTAACACTTGGGGCACTTGGCATAGCGCCAGTACCGGATGCTCCAGAGGCCGTCAACGAAGCGATGCTCGCAGCGCTTGCACCGCAACGGATAAATGCCGAAAATGGTCTTGAAATGTTCGAGAATGCCGCGCCGCTCCGATAGCCGGACGTCGTTGCAACCGCAGGATGGGCAAGGAACTCGCACTTTAAAATCTATAAGATTGTAACATGGCTACGCCAATAATAAGCCGCACAAAAGTACCTAATTGGATAGGACTAAAGGTTTAGCATGTTGGCGGGGGCGCCGCGCTTAATGCGGTGCAGGCTGTGCGGTGGTGGCGGATGCGACGTACTGACGCGCGTATTCGGTGTAGGCGACCTGCAGGTCGCGGACCGCCGACCCGTCCTCCCGGATCTTCAATCCTTCCACTTCGATTACCGGCAACAACTCGCGCGTAGTGGAGGTGATGAAGAGTTCGCTGGCCTGCTCGAGGTCGGCGGGAAGCAGCACGCGTTCCCCGATCTCGTAGCCGGGGGCATGAATTTCTTCGAGCATCAGGGCGCGCGTTACGCCCGGCAGGCAGCCGGAGGCGAGCGGAGGCGTCCAGACGCGTTTTCCTTCCGCCATAAAAATGTTAGCGGAGGTGAGTTCGCTGATCTCCCCGCGCTCATTAAGAAGAATTACTTCGTCCAGGCCGCGGCGCGAGGCTTCTTCGTTCCATGTGAGGTTCTGGGCCCAGGAGAGAACCTTGGTTCCAGCGAAGCGGCTGACGGCGTGGCGGGCCTGCTCGATGACGCCAAGGCGGACGCCGGAGCCCCACTCGTGCAGGTCGGCGGTGAAGGCGATGACGTCGAAGCCGCGAGTAATGCGCGGGCCTTCCCACATGCCGCCGCGGTTGCGCACGACGGCCACGCGCAACGTGGAGTTGTGCGCGGCGTTGGCTTCGACCAGCGCGAGGAGGCGATCCTTGAGCCACTCGGAATCCGACGGGAACGGAACCAGCAGGAGGGCGGCGTCGCGCTGCATGCGCGCCCAATGCCGCTCAAACGCGAAGAGCACGCCATCATAGACGCGAAGAGTGCTGAACACGCCCCAGCCGGCGAGCAGTCCGACCTGGCCCGGAGAAATACACTTCTCCGTGGCGTCGAGAATATCGTCGTTATGCAGCAGATTGCGGTGCATACCTTAATTGTATAGCGGGGCGAAAAAACGAATATACCGGGAACACGCCTGCGATACGCGTGCGCCATCAATGTTACGATACGGGCGGGCTGTTCATGAAGCTAACCGATAAATACTCGCTGGAGCGCGGCCGGGTCTACCTCACCGGCATTCAGGCGCTCGTCCGGCTGCCGATGGATCGGATGCGGCGCGACCGGCGCGCGGGTCTGAACACGGCGGCGTTTATCTCCGGCTACGAAGGCTCCCCGTTGGGCGGCTACGATCTGGCGCTGGCGCGCGCGCGTGGAATGCTCGCGGAGCATAATATTCATTTTCAGCCCGGCGTGAATGAGGATCTGGCGGCGACGTCGGTGATGGGCAGCCAGATCGCCGGCGTGCTGGGCCAATCGAAATTCGACGGCGTGGTGGGCATCTGGTACGGAAAGGGGCCGGGCGTGGACCGCTCCGGCGACATTTTCCGCCACGCGAATCTGGCCGGCAGCGGGAAAAATGGCGCGGCGCTGGTGCTGGCGGGCGACGATCACGCATCGAAGAGCTCGACGATTCCGCACCAGAGCGATTTCAGCCTGTTCAACGCCGGCATGCCGTTTTTCTTTCCCGGAAACACGCAGGACATTTTGGATTTTGGCCAACTGGCAATTGCGCTGTCGCGATTTTCCGGCGCCTGGGTGGGGATGAAGCTGGTGACCGATGTTTGCGATGGGGGCGGGACGGCTGACGTGGCGCCGGATACTCCGCCGATTCAGCTTCCCGGCGGATACGAAAAATATGTGGATGCGCGGCTGGTGCCGCCGTACACGCTGGCGCTGGAGCAGGAAGTCAACGCCCGGCGGTTGGAGGCCGCGCTGGAGTTTGCGCGGCTGAACCGCGTGAATCGCTGGCACGGGGCGCGGGAGGCCGCATGGCTGGGAATTGCCAGCGCGGGGAAAGCCTATTTCGACCTGGCGCAGGCGCTACGCGATTTGGGTATGGGTGAGCGGGAACTGGACTCCCTCGGAATCCGCGTGGCGAAGTTTGGAATGACGTTTCCGCTGGAGGCGCGGTTTGCCGAGGAGTTTGCCGCCGGACTGGAAACGATTCTGGTGATTGAGGAGAAACGCAGCTTTCTGGAGATGCTGCTGAAGGACGCGCTGTACCGGCTGGCGCGGCGTCCGGCGGTCATCGGGAAGCAGGACGAAACCGGCGCGGCGTTGTTTCCACCTTCGGGAGAGCTGGATGCGGACGCAATTGCGAAAGTTCTGGGGCCGCTGGTGGCGCGGCGCGGGACGCTGGAGTCGATCGGCTTGCGGCTGCGGCTGCTCGAACAAATTGAAGCCCGGCCGCGGGAGCTATCGGCTCGACGGGCGCCGAACTTCTGCTCCGGGTGCCCGCACAACCGGTCGACGCTGCTACTGGAGGGCCAAGCGGCGGGCGGCGGCATCGGCTGCCACACAATGGCGATGCAGTTGGAGGATTCGAACCGGTCGTTTTCCTTCCTGACCCAGATGGGCGGCGAGGGCGCGCCATGGATCGGGATGGCGCCGTTCGTCGAGCGCGGGCACGTGTTCCAGAACATGGGTGACGGGACATTTTTCCACTCCGGGTCGCTAGCGGTGGAGGCGTGCATCGCGGCTCGGGTAAACATCCCTTTCAAAATTTTGTCTAACGGGCATGTCGCAATGACGGGCGGGCAGGATGCGGCGGGGGCGCTCCCCGTGCCGCGGTTGACGCGCAAGCTCGAAGCCGAAGGCGTGCGGAAAACCATCGTGCTGGCCGAGGACACGACAAAATATTCCGGGATTGAACTGGCGGCGAACGCCGAGTTGCGCGGCCGCGGCGAGTTGTTGCGCACGCTGGGGGAGTTGGAAAAGATTCCGGGCGTCACGGTGATTATTTACGACCAGGAATGTGCGGCGGAGAAGCGCCGCAAGCGCTCGCGCGGGAAACTGGCGGAGCCTGTGCTGCGGCTGGTGATTAACGAAGAGGTCTGCGAAGGGTGCGGCGACTGCGTGCGCCAATCCAACTGCATGAGCCTGACACCCGTGGCGACCGAATTCGGGCAGAAGACGCGCATCCATCAATCGTCCTGCAATAAGGATTACACGTGCGCGTTAGGCGATTGTCCATCGTTCGTTACGGTGAAGCTGAAGCCGGGAACGGGGTTGCGAAAAAGGGCGCTTCCGGACCTGCCGCCGGCGGACGTTCCCGCGCCGCGCGAGATGGCCGCGATCGGCAACGGATACCGGATTTTGTGTCCGGGTATTGGCGGCACGGGAGTGGTGACTATCAACGCGCTACTGGCGACGGCCGCTTGGATTGACGGCCTGTCGGTGATTACGCTCGATCAGACGGGGAGCGCGCAGAAGGGCGGGGCAGTCCTCTCGCATATTCTTCTTTCTGGAAACTCGCGCACAACCGAGCGCGGCGCCAGCGCGTTTCCGGCTGCTGCGAAGGACGCCGCCGCGCCCTGTGCGCTCCCGGAGAAACCCCTTGACGCTCCGGCAAAGACCAACGCTGGGAATGCCGACCTGATTCTGGGTTTCGACTTAATTGGTGCGGCGCATCCGGATACGCTGCGGTGTGCAATGCCTAACCGC
This sequence comes from Bryobacteraceae bacterium, assembly GCA_039924505.1. Taxonomy (GTDB): domain Bacteria; phylum Acidobacteriota; class Terriglobia; order Bryobacterales; family Bryobacteraceae; genus JBDTAT01. Next base: position 1,781 of record JBDTAT010000818.1, on the reverse strand, counting down.
ACAACGGCCGTGCTGAATACGAATTTAACTCCTACGATGGACGCGGTGCGAAGCGGCGCGCCGCTCCATGGGCCGCAGCGCATGATCGACGCGGTGAACGCCGTAACGCGCCCGGGACGCAACATTTTTGCCGATGCCAGCCGGATCGCGGAAGGCCTGTTTGGCAGCCATATGGCGGTAAATTTATTTCTCACCGGCGCCGCCTGGCAGGCCGGGTTGATTCCGATTTCCGAGGCTGCCGTGGAGCAGGCGATTGAATGGAACGGCGTCGATGCGGAGCGCAACCTGCGAGTGTTTCAGTGGGGCCGCAAATACTATCACGACGCTCAGTGGGTGGAGAATTTCCTAACGCCGCAAGGTGAGCCAGTGGCGCCGCGCGATGCAATTGCGCTCCGCGTACGCGAATTGACGAACTATCGGAACGCGGACTATGCAGCGGAGTACTTGCAGTTCCTGGAGAAAGTGGAGAGCCGCGCGCCGGAGTTGAAAGACGCTGTGGCCCGCAATTTGTACAAGCTGATGGCTTATAAGGATGAGTACGAAGTCGCGCGATTGCTGACGCGGCCGGAGTTTGCAACGCAAATGCGGGAGATGTGGGAAGCGCCGGAATCTATTTCCTACAATCTGCATCCGCCGCTGCTGCGCCGCATGGGGCTGCACAAAAAGGTGCGGCTGGGCGCGTGGTTCCGCACGCCGCTGCGTCTGCTGGCGGCGGCGAAACGGCTGCGCGGAACGCAGTTCGACGTGTTCGGCTACGCAGCGCATCGCCGCCAGGAGCGCGAGCTGATCGGCTGGTATCGCGACTTGGTCGGCGATGTGCTGGAACATAGCGGAACAAATCCGGTACTGGCCCTCGAAATCGCGGAACTGCCCGACCGGATTCGCGGCTACGAACGAATTAAGGAACAGAACATCGGACGAACCAAGGCGGAAGCGGCGGAGAAACTGGCGGCGCTGCGGCAAGCCCAGAGGGTGTCCATCCGGACGCTGTGAGGGCAACCCGCGGCCGAGTGCCCGCTTCCGGCGCCGAAATCGTAAGATCCGCTCCGCGCTGCAAGTCTAGATCTTCGATCCCGAGATTCGGCGAGCGGATCGCCAGCTTTCCCCACCGAGGGAACAGCGGGCTGTACGAGTCATGAAAAAACCGTGGTATAACAGTTATACTTAGGTGCGATTCCACTTCGATGAGCAGAAGAGCGGACAGTTAAGGAAGAACCCCAAACGAAGAATCGGGTTCGAAGAGGTGCAGGAAATCTTTTTGCACCCGTACTACCTTGACCAGCGCTCCGATTTGCGGGAACAGTACCGCGCAATCGGCTGGGTGGGAGAATCGCTATACGCGGTCATTTTTGAAGTGCGGGAAGACAAAGAAGGAGAGTATTACCACTTGGTGACTCTGTGGAAAGCGACCAAGCAGGAGCAACAGCTTTATGAAGAACATTCGTAAACAAAAGCCCGTGGCGGCGGACGTCATTGCGCGTCTCGCGGACGACGGGAAAGATGTTTCGCGTTTTTTCACGAATACAGGCCGCATGATGGGACCGATTCAGAGAGTAAATGTGGATTTTGCGCCGCTTATGCTGGAGGAGTTAGACAATGCGGCAAAAGAACTGAACATCAGCCGGCAAGCGGTGATAAAGAGTCTGGTCCGCCAGGCACTCGATCAACATTACCTGGCGAGCGCGCACCAGCCGGCAGTGAAGCGTCGCTAGGTTGAGTGTTACTGCTTGAACTGAGGTGTCCCGATCGGCGCGGCGCTCGACACCGAGGCCTTCAGCAAG
>JBDTAT010000817.1:0-5394 GCA_039924505.1 Bryobacteraceae bacterium | reverse complement strand
TGTGGCTGGCCAGATGATTTACCGCGCCTACTATGGGGGTGATCAATACCAGATCAACTCACGGCTGACGCTGAACTACGGGTTTCGACTCGATCAGATGGGACCGTGGTCGGAACGATTCGACCGCCTGTCAGTGCTGATACCGAACGCAGTTAGTCCGCTTGCCAGTGTCACGGGCCTGCCCCTCATGGGCAAGTTCGGCTTGGTGAATTCGCCCGACCGGCCGAGCCGCAACAACACGGACCTCCACAACCTTCCCGCTCCCCGTTTGGGGTTGGCCTATCGGATCATGGATAAGACGGTTATTCGCACAGGCTACGGCATCTTCTGGCTTCCGAGCGAGGTCGCCAACACCGGCCCGCAGAGCGACCCCGTCAACGCCTACACGACGCCATTCGTCGGAACTACCGATGGTTCACTCACTCCGTTCAACCGTCTGAGCAATCCGTTTCCCAGCGGGATCGTCCAGCCGCCTGGCCACAACGCGAATTTCCAGCAGCTATTCGAGGGACAAGGCTTTTCCGCCTCGCTCCCACACGACCCCTCCGCCTATGCGCAGCAGTGGAACTTCGGTATTCAACACGAATTGCCCGGCAGTGTCGCGGTCGAGGTGGACTACGCCGGATCTAAAGGCACTCATCTCCCCGGGCCGGCCCAGCAACTCGATCAGCTTCCCGATCAGTTTCTAAGCATGGGGGCGGCGTTGCAGCAACTGGTGCCCAATCCGTTCTTCGGGCAGGTCCAGGTTGGCGCCTTGGCTAACCCTACAGTGGCTCGCGGCCAGCTTCTGCGGCCGTTCCCGCAGTACACCGGGTATTCGGTTCTTTCGCCAATGGACCGCAATTCCATCTACCACTCCGCTCAAGTCAAGGTCGAGAAACGATTTAACAAAGGCGGCTCGATTCTTGGCTCCTACACCTGGGCCAAACTTATCAGCGATACCGACACGTTGACGGCGTGGCTGGAGCCGAACGGCGGAGCGAGCGTGCAGGATTCGAACAATATCCGGCTGGAGCGCTCGCTGGTCAACTACGATGTTGCCCATCGGCTGGTGATCAGCTACGCCCTGGATTTGCCCTTCGGCAAGGACCAGAAATTTCTTTCGGGGTTGAGGGGCTTACCGGACAAGATCGTCTCCGGGTGGGGCGTCAATGGCATCAGCACGTTCCAGTCCGGAACCCCGCTCCCGCTGACGGACGCAGTCAACCTGACCAACTCGTTCGGCGGCGGTTCGCGCCCGAACAGCACGGGTCACAGCGCTCAGCTTAGTGGCTCATCGCAATCGCGTCTGAACGAATGGTTCAATACGACGGACTTTACCGCTCCCCCTGCCTTTACATTCGGCAATGTGGCGCGCACTCTGCCGGACGTGCGGGGGCCCGGCATTGACAATTTCGATTTCGCCGTCTTCAAGAACACCCCTTTGACGGAACGCCTCGGGCTTCAGTTCCGGACAGAGGTTTTTAACATCTTCAATCGCGTCCAGTTCAGCCCACCCGGACTCTCGCTCGGGACCCCTCAGTTCGGCGTCATCAGCGGCCAATATAATAACCCGCGGCTGGTACAATTCGCCTTACGACTCCTATTTTGACGTATATGCCGGTCCTGATTTTGTTCTGCGCCGCGATCCTCACTTTCGCGGCGCAGAGCCTTCGGATTTTCAGCCCCGCCGGCCTCGACTTCACACTCCGGAATTCTCCTACGTCGCAAAAATACCTGATAGAAACCATGGGAGGCGGCGTCGCTTTGCTCGACTACAACAACGACGGCCTTCTCGACATCTTCCTGGTGAACGGCGGCAAGCTCGGCGATCCGGCCACGCTGCCCGCCAACTTCTCCCGGCGGGAGCCCGCATATTGGAACCGCCTCTATCGCCAGAACCGCGATGGAAGTTTCACCGATGTCACCGCGGCTGCCGGCCTGGCCGACGCGGGCAACAATTACGGAATGGGCGTGGCGGTTGGCGACTACAACAACGACGGATTCGCCGATCTGTATGTCACCAACTATGGACGGAACACCCTGTACCGCAACAATGGCGACGGGACGTTTACGGATGTCACGGCGGAGGCGGGCGTCGCGGCGGGCGGCTGGTCGGCATCGGCGGGATTCTTCGATTACGATAACGACGGACGCCTGGACCTGTTCGTCACGCGCTATCTGGATTGGGACATCGGCCGGAACATCCTTTGCGGGACGCCATTCCATGCGTATTGCCGTCCCGACAAGTTTGGCGCGGTAACCAATGTGCTTTACCACAATGAAGGCGGAGGCCGGTTTCGAGATGTGAGCGTGAAATCGGGGATCGCTTCGGTGAAGGGCAAAGCGCTCGGAGTGGCGTTTAACGATTACGATGGCGACGGCTTCGCCGATATCTTCGTCGCGAATGACGGCATGGAGCAGTTTCTATTCCACAACCGGGGGGACGGAACGTTTGAGGAGCGGGCGCTGGAGACGGGCGTGGCATACTCCGGCGACGGCGGGACATACGCGGGAATGGGCGTCGCGTTTGCGGATTACGATAACGACGGCCTGCCCGATATCGCGGTGACGAATCTGGCGCTCGACAAATATGCGCTATACAGGAACGAAGGCAAGGGCCAATTCGGTTATGCGAGCCTGACTACCGGCCTCGCCGCGCTGACGGCCCACAGCTCGGGCTGGGGCGCCGGGTTCTACGATTTCGATAACGATGGCTGGAAGGACTTGTTCGTGGCGCAGAGTCATGTGCTCGATAACGTCCAGAAGATTAATTCGGGGCTGCGCTACCTGGAGCCGCCCGCGATGTTCTGGAATGAGGCCGGCAAGTTCGAGAAAGCGGATCTGGCGGATATGCCCGCCGTCGCGGGGCGGGGAGCGGCATTCGGAGACCTGAACAACGATGGTTACATGGACGTTGTGGTATCGGTGCTCGGCGGCAGGCCGCTGGTGATGCTCAACCGCGGAGGGAAGAATCACTGGCTGACACTGAAGCTGGTGGGTGTTCACGCCAATCGGGATGGAGCGGGAACCAAAGTGAGAATTGGAAAGCAGTGGGTCTATGCGACCGCAGCGGGCAGTTATCTCTCGGCCAGCGATGGGCGCGCGCATTTCGGGCTGGGGCCGGAAAAAGAGGCCACCGTGGAAATCGTCTGGCCCGGCGGAAAAAAACAAGTGTTAGAGAACGTCGCGGCCGATCGAATCGTAACGGTGAAGGAGAAGGAATGAGCGCGGTCCTGATTCCAGCGCTGTCGCTGCTGCTCGCGGTGCAGGTGACGCCGGAAATGAAGCAGCATGTGGAGGCAGGGCTGAAGGCCAAAAACTCGGGCGACCTGGATACGGCGATCGGCGAATTCAAGCGTGTGGTGGAACTGGCTCCCGGTTTGGCCGCCGCCTACGTTAACCTGGGCGCCGTCTATTACGAGAAGAAAGACTACAAGGATGCGATCCCCTCCTTACGGAAAGCGTTGGAACTGAATCCGGAGCTGCCAGGCGCGCAAAACATGCTGGGAGTGGCTTTGCTCGCGGAGGGCTACGCCGCGGAATCGATTCCGCATCTGGAGAAGGCAAACGCGGGCGAGGTGCTGGGCGTGGCGCTGCTGCAATCGGGCCGGGCACGGGAAGCCATCGACAAGCTCGAAGAGGCGCTTGCGAAGCGGCCGGACGATGCCGATCTGCTATATTACCTGAGCCATGCGCACGCCGAGTTGGCGAAAGAGGCGGCCGAGGCGTTGGTGGAGCGCAGCCCGGATTCGGCGCGGACACGGGAAATGCTGGGGGAATCGCGAGCGGCGGCCGGAAACCGCGATGCCGCGCAAACGGATTTCCGCGCCGCGTTGGCGATGCGGCCGGATTTGGGCGGAGCGCATTTCGCACTGGGTGAGCTGTATCTGGGCTCGGGAGATTACGAGAATGCGGAGCGGGAGTTCCGGGCAGAGGCGCAATTGGCTCCCGGGTTCGCGCCGGCCGCATACAAACTTGGAGTCGTGCTGTTGAATCGTGGTGAGGTCAGCTCCGCGATCGCGGAATTGCAGCGCGCCAATACACTCCAGCCGGATATGCCGGAGACGCTGCTCGAATTGGGTAAAGCGACGGTCGCGGACGGCGATGTTGCATCCGCTGAAAAGCTGTTCCGCCGGGTTCTCGAGCGGGCGCGGGCATCGAGCGTGGCGGAATCCGCGCACTTTCAGCTTGCCGCAATTTACCGGAAATTGGGCCGTCTACCGGAGGCGGATCGGGAGATAAAGCTGTTTCAGGAACTCCGGAAGGCCCGAAAGTGAATTCGTGTGAACTGGGTATCCACTGGACCGCGGCGCCAGAGCGGAAGGTGAGATGTGGTGCTGGGTGGGCCAGGCCGTAAGGGTGTGTTTCGATGCCGGTCGATGTGGCAGCACTTGCTCTCCGCCAACTGAAAGACTATGACAGACACTATCCCGGGCTTCTATTCGCTAATCCTGCTTTCTCCCTGACGTTGCGTGAGGCTTACGATGTTCAAATGCAGGTTGCAGCTCTTCGCCAACAGAGAGGCGAAGTAGTAGCCGGCTACAAGATTGGGTGCGTGAGCGAATCGGTTCGGCGGCAATTAGGTCTGTCCGCTCCGGTTTTCGGTTGCATTTTCGAAAATGAATTTCACCATAGCGGCTGCATCCTGGAGGCTGCTTTGTACGAAGGTCTAGCGATCGAAGGCGAGTTCGCGGTGCGTCTTGCCGCAGATACTATTGCCGGTCCCGATTACTCCGGTGAACAGTTTCCACGCGCGCTGTCCTCCGTCTTCCCCGTCATCGAATTGCACAATTACGTGTTCCGCAGCCCCCGGCAGGCGGCCCAGGAACTGGTGGCGAACAACGCGATCCATGCGGGTGTCGTGCTGCCGTTCGAGCAGCCGCCACTCGGGAAGGCCGAGGATCTAGCGGACGAGGAAATCTCCGTTGACATTAACGGCGAGCGTCAGGGGACGGCCGGCGGAACTCTTGGGAAGACCCTTCAAGCGAACCTTTTGCTTCTGGCAGAGCACCTGCAAAGCTTCGGAGCTACGTTGCGCGCTGGACAGACGATATTGACAGGATCGCCGCTTCCTTTGTATCGAGTGAAAGCAGGCGACCGCATCAAAGTCCGATGCCGGCGTCTTCCAGAAGTGGCGGCGGCAATTGTATAAGCGGCGGAGCGTTCCGTGGCGCCGCCAGGGCGCCGCGGCAGATCGAGGATCGGGTACGCCTTGCTGCCGTCGCGCGTGCCACTGGCGTTGATGCGGGCTTGGGGGATCTTTCTTCACTGAGTGCCATCGAAAATCGCTGGGGTGATTTGTGGGTTCGAATTAGGGTATGATGTCCATTTATTCGAGGTTGCTTGATCCGATAGACGCATATGGCTACACAGGCTTTAGCGGCCGCCACGGCCCAGACCAGCTCCCATAAG
>JBDTAT010000816.1:0-3048 GCA_039924505.1 Bryobacteraceae bacterium | reverse complement strand
CGGCACTGCTGCTTCTCTCGTTCTCGTTTTCTCTCTCCGCGCAAATCCCCGTCGCCGCGCCGGGCGAAACCGCCGAAGTGCAACAGCGCATCGCCGGCATCCACAAGAAGCAGCAATCCGGCCAGCCGCTCAGCGCCGAAGACCGGCAATTCATCCAGCACGTCAACCAGGCGCGCATGGCCGCGTGGGCCAAGGAACATCCGCCGCACGATTCGGTCGGCCTGATTCCTCTCACGGACCTCGGCGCGGGCCTATACAAAGGTGAGCAGGGCGGTCTGTACCCGGGCGGCGTCAACACGCCTCCACCGGCGTATGAAAAAGCCGGTCTCGCGATGGCGCGCGAAATCGTTCCGCGCGATGCGGCCGGCAACCCCGCCCCGGACGGCAAGATCGTGTTGATCTCCTGCGGCATGTCGAACACCACCATGAAATTTCAAGCGTTTCAAAAACTGGCTGCCGCGGAAGGCGGCCTGAATCCGCATCTCGTGTTGGTCGATGGCGCGCAAGGCGGACAGGTGGCGCGCATCACCGCCAATCCCGACGCCCATTATTGGATCGTCGATGACCAGCGTCTCGAGGCCGCCGGTGTAACCCGCAATCAAGTACAGGCCGCCTGGATGGAACAGGCCAATCCCGGTCCTACCCGCCCTTTCCCCGCCGAAGTAAAGGATCTGCAGCGCGACATTCTCGCCACCCTGCACGTCATGCACGACCGCTTCCCCAACCTCAAGATCGTCTATCTTTCCAGCCGCACCTACGCCGGCTACGCCAGCACGCCGCTTAATCCCGAGCCGCACGCCTACGAAACCGGATTCGCGGTGAAATGGTTGATCGCGGACCGGATTGCCCAAGACGGCGCCAGCGCGCCATGGATTGCCTGGGGTCCATATTTATGGGCGGATGGCGTGAAGGCCCGCAACGACGGCCTCAGCTACGACCGCGCCGACTACGGTCCGGATGGAACGCACCCATCCCTCTCCGGCCGCGAAAAGGTCGCGAAGCTGCTGCTGCATTTCCTGAAAACAGACCCAACCTCGCGCCCCTGGTTCTCTGCCCAATAGCGCAAAGGGTGCGGCGCGCTCCGCTCCGCTCCTCGCGCCTCGCCACTACCGGATCGATCCGTATCGCCGACAGCACCGCATCCGCTCGTCCTTCCGGCTCGTCTCCCTCGACTCACCTGCGATCAATTGACCAGGGAACGCGACGATGCGACGCGTGTTAACTGGGAAGAAATGGAAGGGACAGAAGTGCGGTGATTGCTATTCGTGTAATCGCATAGCAAGTGTTTGCATAAAACCACGTGCGTTAATAAAAATCATTTCCGCTTCTTCATCCGTGAACCTGCTGCGTCTGTGAACCGCATAGTTACGCCACCCATCTTTCAGGAACATAAAGTGGCTTGCCGCCTTCGAGAAAAATTCCTGCTGATCTTTCCAGTCAGTCGGACGACTTGGATCGCTTGCCATGCACCGGACAGACCTCTCAATTCCCTCGATGATGTTGTGCCAATTGGTGTGGTCGGATGGAACTCCTAACTCCTTCGCCATTATACACAACCCAATCTCCAGCGCTCTCATTAAGTGGAAAACCGCTGCCGTAAATCTTCCCAATGCTATACACTTGCCGGCCTCCGCGATATCAAAAATAGCTGACGGGAATTCGGAAGCAACCCGTAATCCAAACAGTTGTCCTTCATTGTAGTAATGTTTTCTTGATGTCGGTACGACAAATAGAGAGACGGTTCGAAGTTCATCATCCATCGATTCCATGAGGTGCCGCGTGTTCCATCTGACGACCGCTGGTTGATTATTATATTCCAGCAGCTTGCGGATCTCTTGCGAAGCGGCGAGCGAAACTGGCATATCGAGATCACTAAGATGGATTTCCAACTCAATGAGGTTTGAAAGCACCTGCGCAAGTGATTCGCTGTCAAAGCATTGACCAACCTCCACGCTCACGGACCCGCGATAAAGTTCTTGGGCGATCAAGATGGCTTTAACAAACGCGTCTGCCTTTAGCTTCAGCATGTCCCTAAGATTCACCAGCCTATCAGGATTCTTTCTCCCGCGGCCGACCGCTTTAACGGCTGGCAGTACGGTTGCTTCACCTCGGGTGATCACTGCCGTTCTGGGAAGGCTTTGGGCGCTTTCCGCTGGCCTGACCAGAAAGGCTCTCTGCGGTTGCCCCCTGAGGTGACACAAGGGGTTAAGACACGGTCTACCGTTCGATGATAACTGCTGGCTTTGAAAAGCGCTAGTGGAATAAGCTGAAAGAGCCGGTGAAGCGGAGACGGGCAATGCTGGCGAGCACCCCGATCAAGGAATAGCCGGACGGAACTCATCGAGAACGATGGGCTAGGCGCGTACCTCCCGTCGCGTCTTGCAGCTTGGCCCGGGCCCGACCAACGGGAGGCGGCACCCCGGCTCAAGCTTATAAACGATCCATCGGCGGGATATTCAATACGCCATCCGCCAGTTTTCTGCTCGCAGCAGCAACCAAATGCATGAGTCTTGACAAAATATCACATTAGATATAATCTAAATGTTTAATGGACGCCGAAGCGATTAAACGGTCCTTGGAGGACAGCGGGTTGAGGTGCACTCCGCAGCGCTACGGCGTGATGGCATTCTTGATGAAACACACCGGGCATCCCACTGCTGTGGAAATCTTGGAAGCCGTGAATCGCCTGGACCCGCGCTCTTCAAGGGCCACGACTTATAACAATCTGCGGGACTTGGTGCATGCGGGTTTGGTGCGTGAAGTGGCCGTCGAGGGCCGCGCCGCGCGATTCGATGCGAAAGGCATGCGGCATCACCACTTCATCTGCGACCGCTGCGGCAAAGTTGAGGACATGGAGTGGTACAACGTTCCCAGGCCTGCCTCCGGCTCCCTCGGTAAGCGGATTCTTCGCGAATGCGAACTCATTGTCCGGGGGCTCTGCACGAAGTGCGCTCCGCGGCACACTTCCAGTCGAGGTCATTAGGCGTTTGTCCCTATAAGTTTTTGGAGTAATTTGAAGGAGGATGAACAGATGGAGAAAGAAATTTC
>JBDTAT010000815.1:0-5857 GCA_039924505.1 Bryobacteraceae bacterium | reverse complement strand
CCCGCCGAAGATAAATAAATGTTCGTATCTCACAGGTGGTGTCCTTCGATAACCGGGGGCACCGTGTACTTGCCGTTGAGAATTGCCGTGCCGGGTATGTACACGCGCAACCAAATATTGAATGTGCCTATCGGCGCGGGCAGCCAATTCGACTCATGGCCTGCGGGAACCTTGTTTTGAATGTAAATGTCAGTTGACCCATCGGGGTTTTGGATAAGGCCGGAACGATTGCCGACCAGGTAACGGTTGAGTGGATTTGCCACAAAACGATTTTTGGCATCAGCCATCGTTAACGACCAAAATGCGTTGTTGGGCGGAAGGCCGTCTGGTAGAAAGTGCATGATGTAGTCATGAACACCCTCGAGCGTATGGCCTGCGCCGTCTACGTGCGCGCACCAATACATAGCCTCCTCCGATACATTCACCGGGCCGGGGAATAGTCGAGCGTGCGCTGCCCGTGTAAACATTCCGTTGCCGGGCAGACCGCAGCCGAACGCGGTGCCCCAGCCGTTGATCTTCGTAGCTTTGACCTTCGCTAAAATTTCGACCGTGACAACCGCAAACCCGAAGCCGACGAAGAAGCCTTGTATCAGAGCATTATGCAGGGTCAGTGAGTCGGGAAAGAGAATGTAACGGATGGCGACCTCTCCGCATACTAGGCCGACGAGTGTTACGTAAATTGTGTACGTTCTCTGGCTCATATTATTATCTTATTGACCTGCCTCGACAGGAAGACATTCCCGGCAACTGCACTGATGTTTTCCACCGATTGTTTCCTACGCCGGTAATATCGAAATTTCCCCTAATGGGATCTAAGTTCTAGCAGCCAGCTTCGATCGCGCTCTTAAACGGCCCGGAAAACTCCTCTAAGGTAACTGCCTCAAAATTTCTCCGTTTTACCTTTCTTCGGCTCACCTGCCGACACGGGACTTCCGGTGCAAAGCAGAATGACCAGCATCAACCGCCCTGAATGGTTCACAACACACCGCCTTTAGCAGAGTAGTATAGTCCTCTCCTAAGCTTGGTAAGCCTCTCGATATGTCGGGCATACGTGAACCGTCGGCGCCTTTGCGTTCCTGTTTCATAAAGGGTAAGTTTTGCACCATCGCGGAAGAGTCTGGAAACATGGGGTCCTGCGTGTTGCAAAACTCTGTTGCAGAATGAAAGCCCAAGAGGGCTAGTTGCCGCACCCGAATTGGTTATCGTCCTGCTGCAAAACTCTGTCGCAGAAGTTAAGCGATGTTTTCCGGTCCTCAGGCTCTTGAGCGTTCTAGTTCGCGAATTCAGTTGGCCGTAAAGTCGGCAAATCGGAGAAGTGCTTCTGTCCGGTGCAAGACCAAGTAGCAGGAGGGCCCTTGATGATCTTTGCGTGAGAGGTTCTGGCCGTTTTGACCGATTATTTTAATGCCTATGACCATTTCCGCCGTTCCCCTTCCCGCTAACACCCCGCGCGCACCGGGCCGCGACCACGAGTAGGCTTTCAGCGCACGCCGAGAGCGCCTCGAACGTCCGCGAATCGTAACCGAGCCGCTCGCCGTCAGGGAGCGCCCCATGGCCCTGCGGCCCGCCAAAGGTGGCCAAAAACAATGCCTTTCCCGGCGCGCCGGGGACTCCGAACCGGGCCGCGACCGCAGGGAGCGGTTTCCGGCGACCCCGGTTTTTCCACGGAGCGGTTGCCGAAGGCTTCTCAGGGATCCTGTTTGGTTCCGGCTATGCCGGGTTAGGGAGCGTTTTCTCGCGCCGCACTCCGCGTTGCTAATTCCCGTGCCGAGCCGCGACGGTAACGGAGCGGTTTTCAGCACCGGCCGCTGGCGCGGGCGCGCGAGTACCCACCACTCATTTTCCTCGGGCACACATTCGCGGTATCGTAGAAAGTTACGTTAGCCGGCTAATAGCAAAGGGCGCCGCGCGCACTCGCCGTACGTGGCCGAAACTGTTCCGCGCCGCACTCCGTTTTACGCGAGTCCTTTAGAAGAAAAGGTCGGATATGAAACTGTGTGGTGGATGGACGGTCGCATTTTTGCTCGCGGCCATGGCTTCGATGGCGTGGGCGCAGAAGTCCGATGCAGCCGCGGTTGCGCGGGGCAAAACCGCGTTCGTCTCGACGTGCGGGTTTTGTCACGGCAACGACGCCACCGGCTCGCGCGGGCCGGATCTGGTTCGCTCCCCACTGGTGGTTCGAGACGAGCACGGCAACTTGATCGGTCCGGTAATCACGGGCGGCCGCGTCGATAAAGGTATGCCGGCGTTTCCCATGACCAACGCGCAAATCGCCGATATCGTGGCCTTCCTGCATGCGCAGGTGCTGGGGGCGCTGCACAGCGGCCACGTTTCCACCGATTATCCGCTGGAAAAATTGCTGACCGGAAATGCCGCCGCGGGCAAGCGGTATTTCTTCGGCGCGGGCGGTTGCCAGCGCTGCCATTCCCCAACTGGCGATCTGGCGGGCGTCGCGGGCAAATATCCCCCCATCGATCTGCAGCAGCGGATGCTCTACCCCTCGGGCGGCCGGCGCGCGCCGAAGAGGGAGACCGCAACGGTGACGCTCGCTTCCGGCAAGAGCGTGGAAGGACGCGTCGCGCACATCGACGAATTCAACATCTCGTTATGGGACGCCGCCGGCGTGTATCGCTCCTGGCCGCGTAGCGCCGTTACGGTGGAGGAGCACGATCCCCTGCAGGCGCACCAGGAACTGCTGGGCAAGATCACCGTTCCCGAAGTACACAATTTGTTCGCCTACCTGGAGACATTAAAGTGAAGCGAATCGCCATTCTATTCGTCGGCGCCGCGGCCATGGCCTGCGCGCAGGGATTGATTCCGGCGGAGTTGTTGAAGCAGCCAACCGATACCTGGCCCACTTACAACGGAGACTATTCGGGGCGCCGCTACAGCCCGTTGAAGCAGATCGACGCGGCGAATGTGCATTCCATCACGCCCGCCTGGGTGTACCGGTCCAACTCGGTGGCCATCAAATCGACGCCGCTCGAAGTAAATGGCATTCTCTATTTTACGGTTCCAGACAATGTCTGGTCCCTTGACGCGCGCACCGGCCGCGAGTTGTGGCGTTACCATTACAATTCCAAGGGCGGCGATCACATCGGCCACCGCGGCGTCGCGATGTGGGGCAATTGGCTCTACTTCACCACTCCGGACGCGCATCTGGTTTCATTGAACGCCAAGGACGGTAGTGTGCGCTGGACCGTCGAATTGGCGGACGTGGATCTCGGATACTTCTCCACCGTCGCGCCGCTTGTCATCGGTAATCACGTAGTGGTCGGCGTGTCGGGCGACGTGACCGACGTACCCGGATTTCTGGAATCGGTCGATCCGGAAACCGGTAAAGTGCAATGGAAGTTCGACACGGAGCCGAAGCCTGGCGAGCCGGGCGCCGATACGTGGCCAGCCGGAACCGACGCCATCGCGCACGGCGGCGGCATGACGTGGATCACAGGCACTTACGATCCGGTGGCGAATCTGTTGTACTGGGGCACCGGCAATCCCAATCCGGTGCTCGCGGGCGCGGGCCGCAAGGGCGACAACCTGTATACGTGCTCCATCGTCGCGCTGGATCCCGATACCGGGAAGCTGAAGTGGTATTTCCAGCCTTCGCCGCACGACGTCCACGATTGGGATGCGGTGCAGACGCCGGTTCTCTTCGACGGCGAGTTCGGCGGAAAGCGGCGGCGCTTGATTGCGCAGGCCTCCCGCAATGGATATTTCTTCGTCCTCGATCGCGTCACCGGTGAGCACCTGCTGACCGCGCCGTTTATTGAGACCGACTGGGCCTCCGGCGTCGATTCGCGCGGCCGCCCGGTCGCGCGGCCGGATAAAACCCCGGCGGCCGATGGCGCGCTGGTTTCCCCCGGTTCCGACGGAGCCACCAACTGGATGGCGCCGAGCTTCTCGCCCGAAACCGGATTGTTCTACGTCAGCGCCCGGCGCGTCTATAGCGTTTTCTATTTGACCGCTGTCGGCAAAGCCGAAGGCTGGGGCGGCCGCGACCGGAACCTGTGGGGAGACTCGGCATTGCGGGCCATCGATTACAAAACCGGCAAAATCCGCTGGGATCACCCCCTCGGGCCGGGCGAAGATTCGGCCGGAATTCTCTCCACCGCCGGCGGCGTTTTATTTACCGCTGACAATTCCGGTAATTTGCTCGGACTGGATGCGGCGACCGGAAAAACGCTGTGGCACATGAACGCGGGCGCGCACATGGTTTCCGGACCGATGACCTATTCGCTCGATGGCCGTCAATACCTGCTGACTTCGGTCGGCGATCTGGTGTTCGCCTGGACCCTCCCGGAAGCCCGCTGATTCTAAGAGGCGCCGGAGGACCCCAGCAGCATTACGTCGCCAAGTGCGCCGCCGCGGACGGCCTTCAGCGGAATCGTCGTGTCGAAAGTAGCTAGTTTCGCCTTGTTGCGGATCGCTAGCGCCAGCAGGCAGACATCTGTTATCTGCCGGTGGCCTTGCAGCATTCCTGGGCGGAACAGTCTTTCGTCCAATAGTGAAATCGCGTCCGGCCAAAATTCATGATGTGAACTGCCGCAGAAAATGCGTAGCCTGTCAATCACGTCGGCCGGCGTCGCGTTCACCGTTGGATATGCGGGGTTGCTCAGTACGCGGACGCAGCCGGCGATCGTCAGTGGGCATGTGGCCCAGCCGCGCCGGCCATGTGCGCCGAACCAGCCGTGCGCATCCTCGTGGTTTGGATGCGCCGGATCGAGAAGCGCAACCAGGACGTTCACGTCCAGCAGAAAAACGCTCATGATTCATCGCGCAGCCGGTTCACTAGGGCGAGATGCGGTTTCTTTGCGCCGCGTATTGGCGTGAATACCGGCACGCCGTTGCGGAGCTTGGCCGGCTTCCCGGGTTCGAGGGCCTTACGCGCCAGTTCCGAGAGCACCTGCCCGGCCGTGGTTCCGCGTTGAAGCGCCAGTTGTTGCGCGACATGGAGAATGTCATCGTCGACATTGAGCGTAGTTCTCATACCTCCAGCATAATGCATCACGATGCCTGATGTTTGATGCGAGCCTCGTCGTTGGCCATTAAAGGTTGTCCGTAAATAAACGATCCATTTCCCGAGCACCGCTTGCTTGTGCGCGCGGCTCAGAGAGCGCTTCCGAGCCGCAGCCGTCAGGGAGCGGTGGCTATGGTTATTTCACGACGAGTGCTAAGCGGGAATATGCTGCCGCCGCGTTCCGTTGTGCGCGAGTTACTAAGAAGCGTAACCGAGCCGTGACCGTCACGGAGCGGTTGTCGGGGCTTCTCCTCGCCCTTGTCTGGTTCCGGCCACGCCGGGTGAGGGAGCGGTTGCCATGGTTATTTCACGACGAGTGCTAAGCAGGAACATGCTGCCGCCGCGTTCCGTTGTGCGCGAGTTACCAAGAAGCGCCGGCCTCACACTGCGGTGTAGTTCACTCAGCGGTTTCATCAACTTCGCGGCGCCGCTTCGTCTCCCTACCCGGCTTTCCTGCGCCGCGAAGCCGATGATACTCTTTTCAGTCACAACCAGAAGTAAATTATAAGTCGCTGACTTAAAAGCACAATTCCTCACAAATACCAAACAGCCATCCACTGGCGCCGTATCATTAGTTAAAAGGAGAGCAACACAGCGCCAAAATGCCGTCATCGATTAGTTTCGTTTCGCAAAATCGCTACCGCCGCCAAACCGTCAGTGACCTCACGTCCGCATCAAAATACTCGCGTCAAATTGGCAACTTGCGTCACGGCTCTTCTGGCGTGCGCGCCGCGCAACCCGCCTGGAACGCGTCATCGATTGGCTCCGTTTCGCAAAATCGCTACCGCCGCCAAACCGCCAGCCGATTCACCGTCGCATCAAAACGCTCGCGTCAAA
>JBDTAT010000814.1:0-10136 GCA_039924505.1 Bryobacteraceae bacterium | reverse complement strand
CAGATTTCTGTGCCGGCTTTCGATATGGATTTTAGGGGTACTTATACGCATGCCATTAGTGACGTTCAGCAAGTTACAATCCCGAAGATCTACAAGGCGTTCTTAACCAGGCGTACGCGCTTAGAGTTAGCCAGCGGACAGGAAAGAACGACGTATTTCTTGGAGAAACTAGAGGATTGAAAACGGCTATCGCTTGCCTCGTGCTTGACGCTCCCTGACAACTATATGGACGACGTATTGTAATCTTTGCCGGTCAGTTGATCGAATTTAAGGCGCTTGCCGACGATACCAGAAACGGCCACGCTGAAACGCTCGCCGTCCGTCAGTTTCCGATTGTTGAACCGATACGCCTGCTCGTCCAGATAGCGGAATAAATGGAACGGCTCGACCGAAACATAGGTTCCGTTGATGCCGCGCTTCAACAGGCTCCAGAAATTCTCCAAACCGTTCGTGTGTATCTGCCCGTCAACGTACTGGACGGCGTGATCGACAACTTGATGGGCGAAGTCGCCGGCCAAGCCTTCATACGAAAGCAGCGCGTCGGTGTACAGTGCGGCACCTGCCTCAACGTGCTTTTTCACTACCGCCTGTAATGCCTTCTTCTTGCGATTCGGAATTACCGTTGTCCGCACCTTGCTGGCCGTGCCGCTGTCCTTATCGCCACGCTCCAGAACACCCATGACCGCTGTCTTGTCCTTCCCACCTGTTCCCGTGATGCGCCGCGCCCGCTTTTCGACGTGCATGTTCCGCGCCTTACCGCCGATGAAGGTTTCATCGGCTTCGACGTGGCCGGAAAGCTTTTCGCCGGAATCCATACCGAGAGCGAATCGGATTCTGTGATCTAGAAACCATGCTGACTTTTGTGTGATCCCGATGGCCCGATGAACTTCGTAAGAACTGATCCCATTCTTGCAATTCACAATCTGCCACATGGCGGTTAACCATTTGTCGATCCCAATTGGGGAATCTTCCATGACCGTGACGGTCTTCAGAGTGAACTGCGGAGCATCGTGCTTTTCCCGGCAGTGCCAACGGTTGTATTTTTCCAGGAAGAGAACGTTCGAGCTCCCACAACGCGGACAAGTCACGCCCCTCGGCCAACGCCGCGCCACTAGATACTTCCGGCAGTTGACCGGATCGGAGAAATATAGGATTGCTTCTTGCAGGGTCTTCGGTTCGGCGGTTTCCATATTTCAATCTTAGCCGGAATCTTCTATTTTGTCAAGTATATTATTGCCCTAGTTGGCCCGCAAAGGGCGCGCGGGCTTCCTCCTTGCAATCAAATAAGCAGGCCGCTCGCTCCGTTTTGCGGGCAGTTACTGAGAAGCCGCCCGGTTTCGATCAACGCAGCAGGCTGGCGGCGGCGCGGAAGGCGGCGAACAATTCCGGCGCCAGCTCGAACCCGAAAACCTGAGCCATCGTTTGGCTCCAGCCGTGCAAGAAATATTCCCAGCCGTCGACGGCGCGGATGCCTTGTACCCGCGCCGCATCGAGAAACAGGAGGTTGCCGCGATAATTCAGATCCCACGCAATTGCGTTGGTGGGGAACAGAGCGCGCGGAGTAAGCGGGGAACCGGGCCGGTCCTTGCCGAGGCCGGTGGCGTTGACCACCAGCGATCCAGGGGGAAGCCGGGCGATCTCGCTATCGTTGGCGGCCGGGGCCTCAACTCGCGCCAACTTGACGCCGGAAAGGTGGCGGGCGCGCTCCAGGCGGGCGGAGGAGGTATCGGTGAGCGTGATCGCGGCCGGCCGATGCGCACGGAGCAGTTGGACGGCGAGAGCCAGCGCCGCGCCGCCGGCCCCCAGGATACAAACGTGGCCGCGAAAGGGAGCCTCGAAAATGCCGTCGAGCGCCAGGCCGCCGGCCAGCGGATCGAGGGCGTGGCCGGTAAGACGATGGCCGCGGCGCACCATGCAGCTCACTTCGCCGAGCGCGCGGGCGTTGGCGTCAAACCCGGTAAACAGATCGCCGGCCGAATCGTATACGCCGATTTTGTGCGACGTGACTAATGCGCCCCAGGCGTCCGGATCGTTGCGGACGGTTTCGACCGCGGCGCGGTACCGGGAGGGGGGCGAGTCCACCGGGATATCGATCCCGGTGAGGAGTGCGTCTTCGACGCCGGCTAGGCGCGCCCATTCCGGAAAAACCCGCTGGATGGAAGATTGCGCGGTGGTAACGCCGATAAAATACATCTTTCGCATGGGAGCGGGAAAACTTGAGTATACCGGCCCCCGCCACTCGGGATACACGCACGGGATAGGAGTGATCCGGGAAAAAGCCGCCTCATGAAATCCTATCGTTCGGCCGATGAGTACGGCTAGGAGAAGGATCACATGGGCGCCTCACCTGTATCGCCGTTCACGCCGCAGACATTGACCGGCGTCAGCACCTATTCGAGCGATTTTCAGTCGATCCTGACGCGTCAAGTGCAAATTGCCAGCCTGCCCGTGCAGGTGCTTCAGGGCCAGGATGCGACCGTGCTGGCCGCGAAAGTAGCGCTGGACGGGTTCAGCAGTCCCATCGACGCGTTGGCGTCCAGCATCACGGCGCTGGGAACTATCGCGTCCAGTCAGGCGTTGTCGGCGACCAGTTCGGACACAACCAAGGTCACGGTGCAGGATACTGGCGCGACCGCCCCGGCGAATTACACGATAAGCAACATTACTTCGATAGCCTCAGCGGCGTCTGAAACCTCGAACTCCGGCTATGCCGACTCGACCTCGGCGCCTGTCTCCACCACCGGCACGCTGAAACTGGTGGTAGGAGCGAACAACTACACGATCAATTTGACGCCCGCGCAGAATAATCTGGTGGGCCTGGAAACCGCGATCAACAACCTGGGCGTGGGGTTGACCGCAACCATTTTGACCACCGGTACGGGAGCGACGCCGAACTATCTGTCCGTTTCGAGCAATGTGTCGGGCGCGACGACGTTACAGTTGTTCGACGATCCCACCGGAGCGAACACGAACCTGCTGACGAATCACAACCAGGGTTCGAACGCCGTATTTCAGTTGAACGGCGTGCCGATCAGCCAAGCCAGTAATACTGTGAACGCGGTGGTGTCGGGCCTGACGTTCAACATTGTGGGGACCACCACGGGAACCCAGACGGTGGCGTTGTCGCTGGCGAGCGATAGCAGCCAGCTTTCGAGCGGCATTCAGAACTTCGTCAGCGCGTACAACACCCTGTTCAGCCAAGTACAAGGACAATTGAGCACCGCCAATAGCCCGCTGAGCGGCGATAGTATTATCCAGGACGTAGCGCGGAATCTTCAATCGTTGATCACTTATCAGGGTAGCGGCAGCATCAAGAGCTTTTCCGATCTCGGCATCACGTCCGACGCCACCGGCAAACTGACGTTCGATCCAACGGTGATCGCGGGTTATTCGCCCAGCCAGCTTGCCGGCGCGTTTTCCTACTTTGGTTCCGCGACCACCGGATTTGGGGCGCAGGCCGCCAACTTTACCCAGATCTCCGATCCGGTCAACGGACTTATCACGTTGCAGGAGGCTAGCTACACGGCGTCCGACCAGAGCCTGCAAACCCAGATTGCTACCAAGACCGCCCAAATCAGCACGCTGCAGGCAACTCTATCGCGGCAACTGGCCGCGGCCGACGCGCTGGTGGCGGAATTGCAATCGCAGCAGCAAATTGTTACCGCCAGCGTGCAGTCTGTCGACTTTACGCTGTACGGGCGCCAAAACGTGACCTACTAATGGCGGATTGGCCAGTGCTGGATTGGGAAGACGCGCTAGCAGATCTGGAACGGATTTCGGCCGGTCTCCATGCGTTCGATTTGGCCAACCCCGCCCGGGCGCGCGAGATCCTGGACCGCCGAAATACGGCGCTGGCTGCCGTCGCAAAACTGTGTGGAGAAAGTCTGGCGGCAGTCCCCGATTCCCGGCTGGCCGAGATTCGCCAACGGCTGGGCCGCGTGCTCGAAGGCGGCAATCTGGCGGCCGCGCAATGGGCGTTCCTGAAACAGCAGGCCAGCCGCGAGTGGAACCGCTGGGAGCAACTCCGCCGCGCCCTCAATGACGCGAGACCGGTGAATTCCTCAAGCCGGATCGACTGCACTGGTTAGCGGCTGGCGAGCCTGCGGTAGAAGCCGCTCCGTTACCGTCGCGGCCCGGTAACACATTGATTTTGGTGAGCCGCGCGCGAGTCTCAAAGAGTGAGCCGGCGGAGTTCTTCGCGCACACGCGCCATCACGTCCGGCCAACCGTGCCGGCGGGGCTGGCGGAAGAGGCGCATCGTGGGATACCAGGGGCAATCTTCGCGCTCGAGCAACCACCGCCAGTCCGGCGCAAAAGGCAACAGCGTCCACACGGGCCGCCCCAGCGCGCCAGCCAAGTGGGCGATCGACGTATCCACGGTAATTAACAGGTCCAAATTGGCCAGGATCGCGGCCGTATCGGCAAGATTGGTCGTGTCGTCTTCCAGGTGAATCATCGGGAGCGCGGGCGCAAGGGCGAGGGCGGCCAAACCCTTTTGCAGCGCGAAAAACGACACGCCGGGAAGATCGGCCAGCGCCGCAAGGGCCGCGCCATCGAGCGAACGCAGCCGGTTCATTTTGTGATCCGGATTGCCGGACCAGGTTAGACCGACCTTGAGGTCCCGGCCGGCGCGCCGGTTGACGATGGCGCCCCAGCGCCCGACGCGCGCCGCATCGGGCGGCGGAAGATACGGGACGTCGCGCGGAATCGTGTCGAGCGTGGTTCCGAGCAGATACGGCAGGCTGAGGAGCGGAACCTGGCAATCGTACTCCGAACAGTCCCGTCCCGGTTCGGGCGGCCCACCCCCTGAGCTCGAGCCAAGCGCGACGACGGCATCCACACCCGGGGCGCCGGCGATCACTCCGGCCAGCGGCGCGTGACACTCCACGATGACGAATGCGCCGCGTTCCTTCAGCAGTGGCGCGTAGCGGATAAATTGCAGCGTGTCGCCCAAGCCCTGCTCGGCATGCACCAGAATGCCGCGGTTCTGAAGCGCTTCGCCGTCCCACCGCGGCCGCGAAAAGCAGCGCGGCACGTAATGTTTCTGGCGGAAGCGCCACTCATACCCCCGCCACCCTTCTTCATATTGCCCGAGCAGCAGTTGCACGATGGCCACGTTCCACCGCGCTTCGCCAAACACCGGGTCGATTCCAATCGCCCGCCGGTAGGCTTGCAGCGCCTCTTCCGGGGAGCCGAGAGCCAGATAGACGTTGCCGAGATTGTTGACCGATTCGGCATGGTCCGGTTTGTGTTCGAGCAGTTCCCGGTAGGCTTCGGCCGCCGGTTCCAACTGGTCCCGCTCCTGCAGCAGGAGCGCCAGATTGTAGCGCGCGTCGACCGACTGCGGTGCGCTGCCAAGCGCCGCCCGATAGTGTTCGACAGCGGCGTCCGTCTGGCCGCAGGCGCGCAGCACGACACCGAGATTATTGTGCGCCTCGGGATAATCGGGCCGGATGCGCAAGGCTTCGCGGTAGGCGGCCGCCGCATCGGACAAACGCTCCTCGGCCGTCCGTACCACCCCCAGGTTGTACCAGGCTTCGGCATGCGCGGGCTGCAACTCGACGGCGCGTGTGTAGGCAGCCGCGGCTTCTTCGTACCGCCGGACGGAATACAGCTCATTCGCCAGCTCAAAGTGGGCTTCGACGAATGCGGGAATAAGTTCGGTGGCGCGGCGAAAGTTTTCGACGGCCCGTTCCGCCATGCCGCGCGTGCGGAAGATGACGGCGAGTTCGTAATGAACGTCCGCGTGGCCCGGCGCCAACTGGAGACTCCGTTCCAGCGCCCCGGTTGCGCCCTCGACATTCCCCACGCCGAGCCACGCGCGGCCTAGCCGGGCCCAGGTTTGCGCGTCGGATGGATTGCCGCGCAAGGCCTGCTGGTAACAAACCGCGGCTGACTCGAATTGCTTATCCCGGCTGAGCGCTACCCCCAGATTGGCGCAATAGACCGGCTCCGGCCCGCGGATCTGGATGGCGCGCACGATCAGCGCAGTGGCTATCCGGTGCTCGCCATTCTCCGACGCGATGACGCCCAACAGGTGCAGGGCATCCGCATGATGCGGTTCGCGCTCGAGCACGGCGCGATAGATGGCCGCGGCTTGTTGCAACTCGCCCGACCGGTGCCGGAGGAGAGCTTGCGCGAAATCGGAGGACACGTTGCGCATGGGAATGGCTCTGGGATTCTCTTTGGAAACTCGCGCACATTGGAAACTCGCGCACAACGGAGCGTGGCGGCAGCGGTTTTCCGGTTGCTTTGAAGCGCACCGCCGCGCCCTGTGCGCTCTCTGAATGGAAAAAAGCAAGGCTGCGGTGGCGCGTCTCCGTTGGAACGCGCCACCGCAGCCTTGCGGAGGAGGCGCCCGGCGCCGGACCGATGCGGCCCAGCGCCGGACGTGTGCGTTAAGCCTTCAGCAGGCTCAAGATGGCCTGCGGCGCGGAATTGGCCTGGGCCAGGGCCGCTACACCGGCCTGAACCAGGATCTGTGCCTTGGTCAGATTGGCGGCTTGCGCGGCCAGGTCGGCGTCGCGGATACCGGACTGGGCGGAGGCCAGGTTGGTGACCTGGGACTGCGCGAGGTTGATGGCGTAATTGAAGACGTTCTCGCCTTTGCCCACGACCGCCTGTGCGGAGCCAAGCAGGGTGACCGAACTAAACAGCGCCGTCACGGCCGCTTCCGCCGTGGTCTGGTTGCTGATGTTGGCGGTGCTGCCGCCGCCGGAAACCGCGGCCGAGGTAACCTGCCCCTGGTCCGCGGCAGCGCCCACGCCCACCGCGCCGCCGGTGCCGGCCGCGCTTAAGCTGACGTTGAAGTTATTGAGCGTGCTGACAAACTTGATGCCCTGGGCGTTGTACGGGCTGCCGGTGTTGGTATAGTCCTTGACCGCCACAATCTGATTGAGGAACGGATCGTTGGACTGCTGGAGTTGGTTGTTGATGGTGTTAATCGCCTGATCGATGGATTGGGCGTTCTGCGTGGCGCCGTTGTCGGAGAGGACCACTTGGGTGGAATGCTGCGCACCGGATGGATCCGTGGCGGTGAATGAAATGGTCTGGTTATCCTGGCCATTGATGATCGGGTTGAAGGCATACACCTTCGTGGCCGTCGCGCCGCCCGCTTCAAAATGCGCATTGGCGGTATTGTCCGTCGCCACGGAGGCGACGGTCGAGTTGGCGCCACTGGCCACGCCGACGCTGCCGAATCCAAGGATACCGCTAGCCGCAATGCTGGTGTCGTTGATGCGGAACGACGTGCCATTGCTGGATGCCAGTGTAATGTTGCCGGCGGACAGGGTGGCGTGAAGACCGGCCGCCAGCAGCGTGCTGCTGCCGCTGATGGCGGTGTTCAACGCGTCGGTCAGGTTCTGGACCGTGTCCGTAGCAATCGAGGTGACACTGATCGCCACGGCCTGCGCGCCCCCGACGGAGATTTCCAGGTTATCCGTCTTCGTAGTGGCGCCGGTCGCCGCGGCGCCGGTGATGGTGTTGTAGTCGTAGCTGGTCCCGTTGGTCGTCGCGTTCTGGAACGTGCCCAGACCCAAACGGTTGGCGGTGTCGCCGACGGCCGAGACATTAAACTGCTCGCCGTTGCTGTTGGTAAACACGAGCGCCGATCCGCCCCCCGCAGTCGCCAAGCTTATGCCGGCCGCCTGAAGCTGGGAGTTGTTCGCCACCAGACTGCTGAGACTGGTGAGACTGGCCGCCACCGTGGTGCCGGAGGCAATCTGAAGGTCAACCGGTGCCGCGAGACCGCTGCCCTGAATCCGGATGATCGTGTTCTGCGCCAGCGTGTCGGTGCCAGTGGCATCGACTATGGCCGGGCCGGTGACGGTGCCGACCAGAGATTTGCCGGTGGCCAACGTGTGGCCGGTGTCGGCGCCAGTGAAGCCGAAGTTGCCGAGCAGCGCATTGGCCACGCGGTCGCCCGCCGCAGTCTGGAATGCCGCATTGCTCGACTGGAAGGTGAGCTGCGATTTGCCGGACGCATCGATATTGACGGCGGCGGTGATGTTCGCATTTTTGAACGCCGTGGAGGCTTGCGAGTTGCCGTTGCCGGCTGCCTGAATGGCGTTATTGATGGCCGTCACCAGCGTGTTGGCGTCGGTAACACCGTTCAAATTCACCGCGACGTTGATTTTGTTGGCGCCGCCGAATCCGGGCCCTGTGAAGGAGAACACCGTGCTGCCGGCAACCGCTTCGGATCCCTTGTTTACCGCATCGTTGACGATCTGCTGCACGTTAGTGCTGGGTGCGCCGGTTCCGATATCGGTGCCGGCGATTCCGCTCGACTGCACGCCTTGCAGACCCAGGCTCTTCGCATCCACCGTCGACTGGCTGAGATTGACCGACACGCTCCCGTTGTTGATGGCGCTGATGCCGTTGCTGGTCTGACCGCCGCCGATGAACACCTGCAGGTTCTTGGCGAGGTTGCCGCCGGTGTTCAGGCCGATGGCCTGCGCCTGGCGGTTGATTTCTCCCAGGACGCTCTGGAACTCGCTGTTCAACACATTACGGTCGCCGGTGAAAGTGCCCGAGGCCGATTCCGTCGCCAGCGTGCTGGCGCGGTCGAGTAATTGAGAAATGTTGCTGACGCCGCCATCGATGATCTGCAGTTGGCTCAAGCCGGAATTGGCGTTCAAGATGCCCTGGCTGAGAACCGCCTCGTCGGACCGGTATCCGTTGGCGATCGCCAATCCCGCCGCGTCGTCGCCGGAATTGACGATGCGCAGTCCGGAAGTGACTTCCTGAATCGTCTTGGCCTGGAACTGGCTGTTGGTGCGTAAATAGCTTTGCGCCTGCAGCGACGCGATATTTGTATTAATAGTAAAGCCCATGGTTTCGCTCCTTGAATTGAACTCCAACCTGGAAGTCCGTTCCCAGGCCCGGTGACTTTGCCACCCGAGTTCTTACGAGAGGCTTATCGGTGCGGGGAACGGTTTCTTGAAACTTTCGTGTACGATCGGCCACCGCTCCCTTGCGGCGAGCGGCTCGGAAGGTCGGGGCGACCGCCTACCGCCCGATCTTATCCAGCAGCTCGGTCAACACCTGGCTGGAGATTCCTTGGGACGCCGTCCGATTCTGCGCCCGCGTGAGATGCACTTCCTTACGCAAGATGGTCACCTGGCGCGGCGCCCGGATGCCGATCTTCACCTGGGCCGGACTGAGCTCCAGAATTTCGATCTCGACATCGTCTCCAATCAGCAGCGACTCCCCAGCGCGGCGGCGGATTACGAGCATGGCGTCTCTCCGCGCCCGCCGGGCAGCACATGCTGGTGCGAATAGACCGCATCGGGACGCACCGCCTGCACGGCGCGCCGGTTGGCCCGGTTCACCACCACGGGTGCCAATAAATTGGCGGTAACGGCGCGATTTTCCGCCACCGATAGGATCGCCAGGCATAAGACGCCGGTGTCCGCATCCTGTAAATCGAGTGCGGCGAGTTCTTCGCGCGCCAGGCTCAACTGATACGCCGGATCGACCAGCGGAACCGGCAGCGTAAGAAAGCACAGCTCCGGCCGCAACAGGCTTTGGAGAAAGACAATAGGGCCGTAGCCGGGCCGCTCGATGGCGAGGAATCGCGTCTGGTCTTCGAAGGCCGGCAGACCGTGCGGAAACTCCACCACGGCGTCTTCCCGATATTCAATAGGTCCGAACTGAGTGGTCGCGAACTGGGGCATAGCGTCCGCGAACTGCTATAGCACGCGGACTGCCACGGATCACACAGCGGCCGGGGGCTTCCTTATATACCACTCCCATGCGGTGGAGACGATTTCCTCGAGCGACGAGTGGCGCGGCGTCCATCCGAGTGTCTCGCGCGCCTTCGCCGCATCCGCTACCAGCACCGGCGGATCCCCGGCGCGGCGCGGGCTTTCGCGCACCGGCACCGGACGTCCGGTCACCGACTCGGCCGCGCGCACCACCTCGCGCACCGACACCCCGGTCCCGGTCCCGAGATTGAACGCAGTCGACGCTCCACCGGCGGCGAGCGAATCGAGCGCCAGCAGGTGGGCGGCGGCTAGATCGGCCACGTGAATGTAATCGCGAACCGCAGTGCCATCGGGTGTGGCATAGTCGGAGCCGAAGACCGCCAATTGCGCGAGGTCGCCGCGCGCGGCCGCCAGAGCCAGCGGTATCAGGTG
>JBDTAT010000813.1:0-4747 GCA_039924505.1 Bryobacteraceae bacterium | reverse complement strand
CAAGGCACAAGCGCTTACGGCGCACAAAGCCGGAGGCCTCGGCAAGGTTGCGCGGAACATGGAGGATCTAGTCTAGCAGGATGCTGAAAAACCGGGTTGCTGAAGCCGACCTGGTCCGTTCCGCATTCTTGGGAACTGTCCGTCTTCGTTTTGCCCATTGCGATCTGCCCGAAAAACCGCATTTTCGGGCATTTGGGCACACTTCTCCCCGGGCCTTACGCCGATGGAACTGCCGGGAACAGTAAATTCCGCATTCGAACACTCTCCAGAAACTCACGTCGTGTTCAATGAGAAAGGTCGTCTCATCCGGTTTATTCCGTTACGGGCACCAGGCGAAATCCTCGGGAGTTAGCCTGAGCCTGAAGTTTGGCCAGGTCGCGGGTTTGGCGGTTCTGTTCGAAATGCTCGGCTCCACGATCAACCCATGCCTGGCCTTTGGTGAACAGCCGATAGATGATACAGGCCAGATAGCGTGCCATTGCCTTGATGGCTTTGGGTGAGCCCAGCCTTGCACGAAGGTTCCGGTAGCGTGCACCGAGATAGCTGTCGCTGCGCAGCAGCGATGTGGCTGCCATGCGCAGGACGCCGGCCACCCGGTTGCGGCATTTCTCGCGAGTGTGCCGGATCACCTTTCCGCCGCTGACATCCCGTTTGGGGCTCAAGCCCAGCCACGATGCGAAGTGCTGTTCGCTGGGAAACCATTCCCCGAGGTCCGTACCCAGTTCTGCCACCACTGTCTGTATGGTCATGAGATTGATGCCGTCAACGCGGAGCGCGTCCACTCCCGTAATTCGCTTTAGCTCCGCCGCAAGATCGAATGACTTTGGAGCATTTCCACCGCCGACTGTTTTCGCGCGTTTCTTCTTTCTCCCGGTCGCCCCGGCGGGAGCAGGCGGGACTTTGCCGGTGTCTTCGGGAGGCACGGTCCGTGATGGCAGTACCGCCAGATACGACTTCAATTTGCCATCGCATTCGGCCACCTGCTTTTGCCGGAAATCGTATTCATCGACGGCCTGCCGGAGTTCAAACAACTGGTCTTCCTGCCAGTTGCCCTCCAGGCTTCGCGCCACCTCTTCCTCGCTGGCCTGAATGCGGCGGTCTCGTAACTGCGCTAATTTCCGTGGGTCCCGCTCACCGGCCAGAATCGAGCGAATGATGGTTTGTCCTGACAAGCCGCCGATATCGCTGATAGCGTTGGCTAACTGCACGTTCATCGACGTGAGCGCCTTCTGCATATGCTGAATACTGCGCGCCGCGTCCTGCACGTGCCGGTCCCGCAGCCGCCATACAGCCCGGATGGGCCGTATATCTTCCGGCGGCCGGAAGGAGTTCCGCAGCAGGCCAAAGGTATGTAATTTCATCAGCCACTGGCTTTCCTGCACGTCCGACTTGCGCCCCGGAAGATTTTTCGTGTGGCTCGCATTCACCAGAAACACCTTCAACCCGTGCTTTTCGAGAACGTCATAAACGGCGAACCAGTAAACGCCGGTGGATTGCATCGCCACCGTATCGATCCCGCACGATTTCAGCCACACCGCCATGCGCTCCAGATCCGCTGTCCAGCTTCCAAACTCCCGCACCGGTTCCGCATCCCGCGCAGCAGGCACAGCCACGAAATGGCTTTCATTTCCTACGTCGATTCCGGCGGCGTTTACATGTACCAAATCCAGCCCCGGATTATCCGAATACAACCGCCGCTGCAGATCTTTCCGCTGCTTGCGGTTTCCCCTCGTCAATCGCTCGTAAACAGATGTTCCCTTCGCCATTCCAGCGGCTCCTTTGTTGGTATGGACAGGGCGCTCGGCTCGGCTGGCGATCGATTCACAAACTCTCCAACGGGGTCGGGATCGCCCTGCTGAACAGAACAACCCGCCACCAAACAATGGAACGCTGCAGCCGAAGTCAGGCTCTTGTTCGGGCACCGGTGGGCGCCAGGGTGAAGGCGACTATAGCTTGCCGCGCCCGGTCTCCTTCAAGTGTCCAACACCCCGTCGCTCTCCCGGAGTTTCTGGCTCTATGGACCCGGCGCCGACTGGCCCCCGCTCTTGTCCTAAACAGCTTTTCGGGCCGGATCAATTTGGACAGAAAAACGACCATCGCCGGGATGCGAACGGCGTAAAATGCTCTCGGGAAACCCTTAAATAGCCTGTTTCGATCATCCTCGGACGCTTTCCTATCCCAAATCCGGCCAATAACTGTTTTGGACAGGTTCGTAGCGGGAAACGGAGACCTCATCTGGGGGTGCGCGACATAAAAGTGGAACTTAGGCGCGACGTGCCTCCCAGTAATCCTCGAAGCGTCCATTGATTTGACGACATCGTAGCGTCAGAATTGCATTCGCCCCGCGCACAGTCCAGAACATGCCGGACTGCTTGCATCGGGAACCGATTACGGTTTTGCAGCCAGCTTCGATCACACCCGAGCCGACAAACAAGTGTTGGCGGCGAAACCCGGGGTAGCGCATACGCTTGGCGTTGTTCCCAAAGTAAGCGGCCTCTTTGCGGATCTTTTCGGCCAACTCCAGGCTGGATGAATCGATCGAACGGAGCGACTGCACCAGATTTTCGATCTTGCCTTCATCCAGCATGTCCTGGTGAATCATCATCCAGCGCCTCTGTTCGGCCTCCTGGTTGGGATACAGTTTGCGCGCCAGTTCCCACAGATGTTGGCGGGCGTGATAAAGATCGACAATCTGAATCGCGCCGGGGAAATGTTGATCGGCAATATTCCAGATCCATTCGGCTCCGTCGCCCATGACGACCTTCTTTTCCGCGCGGCTCCAACCACGCTTCCAAGCTTCCAGATAGATGCGCTTGCCAAACTCTTCCGCCGTTTCAATCGCGCCGACGTAGGTGGTCGCATCGGGGTCGCGGATGGCGTAGCCTTCCTCATCCCATGTCGTTTGTGTAAACACACATCCCAACTTGGCCTCCCGCGTGTGAGCGGGTTGCCCTTCCGTTTTGCCTGGTCGGTCCACCGTTTCCTTCTTCACCACTGGCACTCCCGTCCCGTCCATTTGCACGTATAGAATCGGAATCGGCTTTCCGACGACTATGGGTAGATCCAACTGCATGGCCCGCTGGATCTCTTCCTGCTCGCGGACGGCTATATCCTCTCCAATGGCCTCCGCCGTTCGCTCCACGGCTTTGGTCGTCACCTCCAGATCGGCGAGTAGTTTCATCTGCTGTCGCCCGCGATCGAAAGGGGCCTCCTGGCCCACGACAGCCTGCATACGGCGCACTCCAGGAGAGAACTCCGTGTCTTGGATGTCCAGTTCGATGTCGGCGGGGAATTGGCCGACATGGCAGTGCGGGCACAGGTAGTTGGGACGCGATACTTTCACTTTACCCACCACCGTGAGGACCGGCTTGGAGCGCAACTCACGGTAATGCGCCTGCTGGCCGCAAGAACAAGGAATGCTCCGTTGGCCGGTAGCCGGGGCGGCGAATTGCAGGAGTTCGGTTAACGCTGCTGCCCCGGCCCGATGCATGGCCGAGCGCACAGCCATCTCGATGGCTTCCAGATCCAGGCGCCCCGTCTTACGGAGGCTGTTGAAGATGACGCGCAACAGTTGCTCTATTTCGCGCGCGATTTCCTGGCGGATCGCTTCGGACGTTTTTTTTCCTGTGGTGTTTGAGGCTCCTCCTCGACTGGCCGCAAGTGACAAATCTGAGCATTCACGTCGATAAACTCACGGCTGAGTTGCCGGAATTTGCGAAACTCGGCGATCTCTCGTGTGGCTTGGTTGACGGCGGCAGGGTTGGGGAGAGATTCCGTAACGGTTTTGCCCTCGACCTTGAAGGTCAAGCGGAGATTGGGACCGTGGCCCGGCTGGTTGGGTTGATGGCAGCGGCAGTTGAGTTTGCCACAACGGCCTTTGGTGGCAGTAATGGAGCCGCAGCGGAAGTCGTCAAGTTGGACGATCTGTTCGACGATCTTGGTACGCTGCTGCTCAAGGGTTTCCAGGGATTTCGGCATGTTGGGTGCGCCTCCTCTCCTAGCGTATGTAATACGCACGGATATTAAGCGCAAAAAAAGAAAACAGGCAAATCTCTCACTTTCATGTCGCGCACCCTCATCTGCGGCTGTACGGACCTCACACTCAAAACAAAGGTATAATCTTGTCCAAAACACTGAATTCCAAGCTGTTTAGGACAGCAGTGGAAACGAACCATGTTGAACCGCCGTATCCGGGTAGACGTAACAGCTGGGGATGCTGGTTATCGAGTAAGGCTGTGCGCCTTAATTAACTTGGCTGTGAAAGATTATCGTCGCCTTCTCGAAGAGTGCGTTCCGCGCGGAACCAGTCTTCTTCCGGGCAACCATCGGGACGGCCGCGTTCCTCCCAATACGCATATGCGATAAGTCCGATCTTGGCTGGATCGGGTTGTCCATCAGCCAAATGCTTTTGTGGACTCCCGTCAGGAGGCGTTGAGTCCGCGGTGGCGCAATCGTGGGGCCATTTTTCGCCGTCGTGAGACCGATTCTCGGGCGGATCGGGTGGAATATATGTTTGATGTACTCGGTGTTGGCTTTTGTGGCCGTTGACATAACAACGTACTCCCCTCGGGTGAAATGAAGGCGATTACCGCCGGAGCGATAACGCCTGGATTATGATGTCAGTTTCACGAGCGGTACTTCGTGACTTTAGTCACGTGAGGTCCAAAGAGGTTTCCGGCGGCGCGGGAGGGACTGCGCCTGCGAACGCGCGCAGAGCTTGTACGTTCGGCACCATGACAAGCCTATT
>JBDTAT010000812.1:0-2537 GCA_039924505.1 Bryobacteraceae bacterium | reverse complement strand
CCGCGATCACGAGCGCGCCGCGCGGAATCAGTTCGAGCTCGTGGATCGCGTCCTGTGCGCGCCGACGCAAATCGAGGATTTGCTGCGCGTATTCGCCGAACAATTTCCCCGCGGTCGTGAGCGAAATGCGGCTGCCGAAGCGTTCGAACAACTCGGTCTTGAGCTCCTGTTCCAACTGGCGGATCTGCGCGCTTATAGCGGGCTGAGTGCGATAACAGGTCTGCGCCGCTTTCGAAAAGCTTTTCAGCCTGACGATTTCGAGAAACGTGTGGAGTTGGTCGAAATCCATAACGGAATCCTGTGGGGCCGAAAGAGGCCGCCTTTTGCTAGGTACAGTACCATTAGAGCCTATGCCGTCTCTGAAAATTCTATTGAACCTTGCCGCAATTGGCGCCGGCGCTTTGGTTTCCGTTTCGCAGGGAGCCGACGATACCGATAAGGTCGAGCGCGGGCGCTATCTGGTGGAAGAAGTCGCCAAGTGTCAAGACTGCCACACCCCCCGGCTCCAGACAGGCGAACTGGACAAAGCCAACTGGCTGAAAGGGGCGACCCTGGATTTTCAGCTCATGAACCCGATTCCCAAATGGCACGCCAAATCTCCCGATCTCACGGCTGGCGGCCGCCTGATGCAGCGCTGGGGCGAAAAAGGATTGACGGAGTTTATGAAAACCGGGCTTGGACCTACGGGGCATACCGCCGATCCGCCCATGCCGTCTTACAAGTTGAAGGCGGACGACGCCGGCGCGATCGTGGCGTATCTCAAGACCCTGAAATAAGTGAGGCGGCGGCGAGCGGGCGCGTTTCTCTTCATCGCCTTCCAGGGTTGGGCTTCCGCGCAGACGGCCGAAAATGTTCTGGTTATTGTAAATCGCCAGTCGCCCGTTTCCCGGCGCATCGGCGAATACTATGTTCATAGGCGCGGCATACCGCTCGCCAATCTCCTCACGTTGGACATTACGCCGGATGAAGTGATTTCGCGCCAGGTCTTTGACGACGATATAGCCGGCCCGACCGGCAAATTTCTCCGCAAACACGGCTTGCAGGAGAAGATCCTTTACATGGTTACGACGCTCGGCGTGCCGTTGAAAATTTCTGGCTCGGGAGCGGAGTTGCAAACCGACGCGGCGTCGGTCGATTCCGAACTCACCGAACTCTACGCGCAGCTCAAGGGGTTCACGGTCGAAAAGGTTGGCCCGGCAATCAATCCGTTTTTTCGACAGCGCGACGAACCGTTTCGCCATCCCAACTATCCCATTTACCTGGTTACCCGCCTGGCCGGTTACGATTTCGAGGATGTGCGCGGCTTGATCGACCGCGCGCTCCTCGCCAGGAATACGGGCAAGTTCGTGATTGACGTTCGCACCGATAACAACACCGAAGGCAATGGTTGGCTTCGGGCCGCGGCGACGCTGCTGCCGAAAGATCGCGTGGTGCTGGACGATTCGGCCGCGGTGCTGTATGGACAGAAACAGGTGATCGGATATGCGTCGTGGGGGTCGAACGATTCGGAGAGAAAGAAGCGGACGCTTGGGTTCGAATGGCTGCCCGGAGCGATCATGACGGAGTTTGTCTCGACGAATGCCCGCACGTTCGCGCGTCCGCCAAGCTCGTGGACGCTGGGAAATTGGAAGGATACGGCCACTTGGTTCGCGGGCGCGCCGCAGACGATTATCGGCGACTATATTCACGAAGGCGTCACGGGTTGTTCGGGACACGTGTTCGAGCCGTACTTGCATTTGACCCCGCGTCCCGATTACTTGCTGCCCGCCTACTATCACGGACGCAATCTGGCGGAAAGTTACTATCTTTCGATTCCGGCTTTGAGCTGGCAGAACATTGTGGTGGGCGATCCGCTTTGCCGCATCGGAAAGCCGTAGCTGGCGCCGGTCGCCGCGGGTCTTGACGTTCTTCTATATTTCTATTAGTGTAGAAATATAGAAGAAAAGGCCTGCCGCCAATGGCGAAAAAACGGAATCTCGAACGGATAACCCGCTATGCCGACATGTTTACGGCTATGGGGACGGAACCCCGGCTGCGCATCTTGCAGCTTCTTCTCTCCGCGCATCCCGAGGGGCTTGTGGTCGGGGATATTGGCAATGAGCTCGACATTCCCAACTCGACGCTTTCCCATCATCTCGAAAAACTCAAGAACGAGGAATTGGTGAAGGTCCGCCGCGAGGGCACTTACCTTTGGTATTCGGCCAACGCGGAAGCCTTGCGGGAACTCTTGGGTTTTCTCTATGCCGAGTGCTGCACCCGTAACAAAGCGATCGAACCTCGGGCGATTGTGAGCAAGTAATTGGTGAAAAAAATGGAAATCAAAGAAGTCGTTAAGGAAAAATATGGCCAAGCCGCCGTGCGCGTTGCGAACGGTGGCGGAAATTCCTGCTGCGGCGGCTCGGCGCTTGAATCGTCGTGCGACCCGATAACCGCAAAGCTCTACGGCGCGTCCGAGGCGGCCGAAGTGCCGGCGATGGCACTGAAAGCCTCTCTTGGCTGCGGCAATCCCACGGCGCTCGCGGAACTAAGAGCCGGTG
>JBDTAT010000811.1:0-14326 GCA_039924505.1 Bryobacteraceae bacterium | reverse complement strand
CTTGTATTCCAGGCTGGCGATCACTCCCGACCAATCGAACCGCGTCGCGCGATAGTATCCGTCCTTCGCGTCGGGCAAATAAAGCTTCGCTTGAATCACGCCATTGGAAATTTCTGCGTGCGGGGGTTCCGCTGCCATAAGGCTCGCGCCCGTAATCGCCGCGAAAACGCAACATCCCCAAACCACCTCCAGCATTCTCATTCCGGTTCCGTTTTCCTCTCCTTCGCAATTCCCGCCAACGACTTCGCCAGGTCTTTCTTTTCCTCCAGCTTCATCTGGCGGGCAATCTGGATGCGCTGCGCCTGGGGGCTGCCCGCTCCATGCAGCGACTCGGTGAGATACCCCACCGCGTTGCGCCCCAACGTCATATTCTCGATCAGCCGCACAACTCGCGCCCGATCCTCCACCTCAACGCCATCGCGGCCCCGCAAATATTTTCGAAGCTGCGGGCCGGTCTCCGGATTCTCAAAATCTTTCTCCGATGGCATCGTCGCCACCAGCCCTCCGGCCAAATCCTGCGCCAGCCGCGCCAGCTCAAACGGAAAGCGCGTCACATTGTGCTTGCACACATTGGCCAGTAGATCGTCGGGCTGATAGTTTCCTGCCGGCGTGGGCTGCGATTCGTGCGACGCGGCGATGCCCGCTCCATAGATGGTCTCGTTCAGGTGCGTCATCTCCACCAGTTTGTCGCGCACATGCGAAGCCGCCGCCACGCCGTTGTAATCGGCAATCAGCGCGGCTGCCCCGATAATCACATCGCCCAAGCCGGTTTTGCACACATACGACCGGCGATGGAAAGCCGTGAAGCGCTCCACCAGCTCCGCGGCGTACTCCGTTTCGCCGTCCATGAAAACCAAATCGTCCGGCACGAACACGTCGTCGATCAGGATCATCGCCTCTTGTCCCGAGAACTGCGCGTTGCCCTGATCGATGGTCCCGCCCTCCATCGCGCGTGTGTCGCAGGATTGGCGGCCGTAAATATACGCCAGCCCCGGATGGTCTACTGGAATCGCCGCCGCAATCGCATAGTCCTTGTCCGCCGGGCGCAGCCGCATGGTGGGCATCACCACAATCCAGTGCGAGTTCAAGCAGCCGGTCTGGTGCATTTTTGCGCCGCGCAAAACCACGCCGCCGGGGCGCCGCTCCACCACGCGCACAAACAGATCCGGATCCGCCTGCTCGGCCGGAGCCTTGCCGCGGTCTCCTTTGGGATCGGTCATCGCGCCGCCGACCACGTAGTTGCGCTCCTGCATCAGCGCGAGAAAATCCCGAAAGCACCGGTGCCGTCCGCTGCCGTTCGCCTGGTCCATTTCATACGTCACGGTGAAAAGGGAATTCAGCGCATCCATGCCGACGCACCGCTGGAAGCACGTCCCGGTGAGTTGCCCCAGCCGCCGCTGCATCCGATTCTGCGCCACCACATCGTCCACGCTCTCGGTGATGTGCAGGAACCGGTTCACGCGGCGCTGCGATAGATTCGACCACACGCTCGCCAGTTCCGGATCCTCCACCGCCAGATCGTAGGTGCGCGCAACGGCGTTGATCGACGGCCGGATCACCGGATGGTCCACCGGCTCCGCAATCCGCCCACCCAGAAAATAGACCTTCAGGTTGCGCCCGCGAAGACTCGCGATATAGTCGGCCCCGGTGATGATCGGCCGGACGTGCGCCGATCCAGGTTCGTCCATTACCGTGCGATTGGATGGGGATTCTGTCACGCAATTACTCCTCAGCAGGCCGCCGCCTAGTCGCGAGTGTAGCAAATCGCCACCCTACGAATCGGCGCGCCAGTAGTCCGGCAAACCCTTCTTCGTCTCACGCAAAATTTCGAGAATCGCTTTCCGGTCCGCGGCCGTCAGCCGCGCGAAGGCCTTACTCGAATCTTTTCCCGTCAGCACGTCGAACAACCGCCGGTACAAACGATCCTTCGCCGCCGCCGGCATCGCATCGAAGGCTTCCGAGTAAATCATGTAGCTGCACGGATAGCGGAACATTCGCGTCTTCAAATCGAAATCCCGCAGCGAGCGCCCATGGCTGTCCCGCGGGCCCTCCCGCGCGAACTCCTCCGTGAAACCGGACGTGCCCTTAATCGGAGACGTCAACGTCGTCTCTTCAGTGAACAGCATGTACTCCAGCATCTCTTCCACCGCCGAATTTATCCGGTGCGAAGTCGATTCACTCACCGTACCCGCCGGCCGACCCAGCGCCTCGTTCATCGCCGCGTTGTCATGCAGCGCCATGCGCGTCTCCCAACCCACGCGGATGATGTAGTTCACCATCTGCGTCTGATGCTCCAGCGTCATCAGCGCCACAATGTCGCTGTCCGGCGTCAAATACGCGCCCGTGTCGATGTGACTCCGCAGGTCCGTCAAATTCTGCGCATCCCCGGTCTCGAGCTTATCCGGCTGATTGCGGTCGCGCACGACCGCGTTGCCCATGTGAACCTGAGATCCCGTCGTGCCGGTGACATACCAGCCGCCCCAGCGTTCCTTCAGCGGACTGCGGTGATCCGTAATGAACGTGCCCGCCTGAAACAGCGGCATTCCCGTGCTGTCCGGATAAATCGAACGCACCATCAGGCCCACGATTCCCAACGTCGCCCCCGATTGGTGGCACTGCAAGCACGTATCGCGCCGGTCGAAGTGCGGCTGCGCGGAAGGCTCCTGATTCAGCGTATAGAATACGACGCCCTGCTTCGGATCGAGCGCCGCAAACTCCAGCACCTCGCCGGTGCGCACAAATCCCACCGCCAGATCGTCCTTAAAGTAGAGCGCGCGCGGCGTCCGCGGGCTAATCAGAGGCGCCTGAAAACTGGTCTTCGAAAACACCAGCATCTGCGAGCTTTGCAGAACGCCCATCGCCTGTAGCACCGACCGCAGATACCCGAAACCGTCTTCAAATTGCAGCTTCACCTTGCCCGTATCGAGGCGTTTCTGCAGCCGCGTTACCGCATCGTCTACCGGAGCCTTGTTATATTGGATCGCCGGATGATCCAGCGGCAATAAATACGATCCGTGCAATCCCGCCAAAGCGGCAGCGGCAGCTCCAAACAAAAGCCACAGCTTTTTCATGGGTAAGTCTTATTGTACCCGTTGCGGCCATCTCGAACTTTCTGTTCACTGGGAGGGTCCATCCCGTTTTCGCGACCGGTTCCGCATGGCTAGCCGGTACTCCCGCCGCTCGCCCGCCTCGGCGTAGCGCTGCTTCTCTTCGTCCGACTCCGGAATTACCGGAAGAACCGGCACGCGCTGTCCATCGGGCCCCAGCGCCACAAACGTCAAATACGCCGATGAGGTGTGCCGCACATCGCCCGTCATCAAATCCTCCACGTACACCGTCACGCCGACTTCCATCGACGTACGGAACACGCGGTTCACCGCCGACCGCAACACCACCAGTTGGCCAATGTGTATAGGGTGCAGAAAGTTCATGTAGTCGATCGAGGCCGTAACTACCGGACATCGCGCGTGGCGCGACGCCGCGATCGCCGCCGCCACGTCCACCAGGTGCATCACTTTGCCGCCCAGCAAATTGCCCAATGGATTCGCGTCGTTCGGCAGCGCAATCTCCGAATACTCCGACATCGACTCGCGCACCGGGCGTCCCGCCGTTTCGATCAAGCGATTGCCTTCCGGCGCAAGTAGCTTTCGGCAAACATACGCGCCTGGCGGTGAACCAGTGTTTCGGGACCGCCGCCGGGAAAGGTCCCGGATTCTATCGCGTATTCCAAAACGCCGTGCTCCAAGGGAGTGTGTTCTCTCTCCATAATAAATTGGATGCGCACCAGCCTCGCGTCGTCGTGCGATACCGAGAACCGCACCGCATCCGCCGCGGCATCCTCCGGAAAACTTCGGCATCGTCCGCGCGCGTATCCCATATTGCATAAATCAAAACCGCGCAAATCGAAGTTGTCCATCTCGCGCGGTCCGTTGAGCGGCGACCGGCAGACACCCACGTGCGCATCTCCCAGCGGCAATCGCGCAGGCGTTCCCCACCGGCTATCCATCACGCTTGCGCGCGGTTCGAAATACGGGCACGCCATTTGCCGGTATCGTAGCACACGCCATCCGAAGCCGCCGGTTCTGCGCGAACATAGAAGCATGTCTGAACGTCTCGAAACGCTTAAGAGTCTGGTGGCCCAGAATCCGGCCGACAGTTTCATGCGCTATGGCTTGGCGATGGAGTACGCCAACTCCGGCGACCCGGAGAGCGCCGTCGCTGAATTTAACGCCTTGATTGCTGTCAACCAAGACTACGCCGCGGCGTATTACCAGGGCGGCCACGCGCTCGAAAAGCTTGGCCGGTTGGACGACGCTCGCGATTTCTATCGCCGTGGCATCGCGGTCACAACCCGCACCGGCGACCAGCACACCCGCAGCGAACTCCAGGCTTCGCTCGACTTCCTCGGTGAGTAGGCGCGATCAGAGGACCGACGCGCCCAGACGCCGCGCCAGCTTCTCGTTGATTTCGATCCCCAAACCCGGCGCATCGGAGACCCGCATCTCGCCGCCGCGCTCGATCAGCTCCGGTGGATGGATAATCTC
The DNA here is from genome assembly GCA_039924505.1 of Bryobacteraceae bacterium. Taxonomy (GTDB): domain Bacteria; phylum Acidobacteriota; class Terriglobia; order Bryobacterales; family Bryobacteraceae; genus JBDTAT01. The sequence goes on along the minus strand of JBDTAT010000811.1, from coordinate 9,782 downwards.
GGCGCGCCACGGAACCTCTCCGTAGGAATGCTCCAAGATCAGGAAATTCGGCATGGTCACACATACCTGGGCGGCCGCAACGTTTCCCACTGGACTGGCCGGGCCATGCGGCGAAACCGGAATCTGCGCGGCCTCCGCCAGCGCGGCAATCTCTTTCAACTGCAGCATGCCACCGCATACCTTCACGTCGGGCATCACGATATCCACGGCGCCCGCTTCAATGTACGGATAGAATTCCTTCACCCCATATCTTTTCTCGCCGCCGGCGGTTTGCATCTTCGCGTCGCGGTTTATCTCCGCCAGATCCGCCATCGCCGGCGTGACCTCCTCCAGCCAGAACAGCTTTAGCGGCTCCATCCGCCGCGCGAGATCGAGACCGCGTGCCAGCGTGAAATGTTCGTGCGCGTCCACCAGCAAATCGTTCTTCGGCCCAATCGCGTTCCGCACCGCCCGCGCGCAGTCGATACCGAGGCGCGTGAAACGTTCCGCCGTTGCATCGTCCGGCTGCCGGGGCATGCCGTCAAAAGGCGCCAGCTTCACCGCGTCGAACCCCGCCGCAATCGCCCGCTCCGCCATCGCCGCAAATCCGCGCGGCGTCCTCTCGGTGGTCGAGCGGTTAATGTTCGCATAATTCCGCACCCGGTCCCGCAGCTTTCCGCCGAACAGCGCATAGGTAGGAACCCCGTAGGCTTTGCCGGCGATGTCCCACAGGCATTGCTCAATGCCGCTAATCGCCGCCCGCGGTCCGGCCTCCCGCCGCAACAGTTCCACCGAATCGATCCTGCGCCCGCGCACGATCTCGAAATACTGTTTCAGCAGCGGAATCGTCCGCTCGTCATTTCCATGCGACGCGTCGCCGATGCCGCTGATCCCTGCGCTCGTGTGGATTCGCGTCAGCAGCCACGCGCCGCGCGCATTCACCGGAATCCGGAAAATCTCGAGCTTCGTCAGCGTCATCTTCGGCGCGCGTCGCAAAGCCCCCGCCAGCAAGAAATCCCGCCGGAAAAGTAAACCCATGCCCGCCATTGTACGTTTCGCGCCGCCGCTCGTGGACGCCCCTTCCAGTGATGATGAATCCGGCGCCCTCACGCCCCGGCGTGTTTAACAATGTATATACAGCCACAACATAATGGGTGCAGGGAGCGGTATCGAGTCCGATTAGGACGCCGGGAGCACTTTGCATTTGAAGCGGCATCGCGCGACTCCGAATGAATTCGAGGACCTGATGACCAGCGAACCAGCTTACCTGGAGTATCGGAAGCGGGAAAATGAGGAGCGATACAAGGTGCTGGGCGTGACCAAGGCCGGTCGGGTACCGATTGGGATCTGGACGCCGCGGGAAGGCAAAGTCAGGGCCGTTACGGCGTACGCTGCCAACCGCGCTTACCGGCAGCTTTACTGGGAGAACCACGGATGAAAGAGAAATTCGTGATACCCAGCTTCAAATCGGAGGCCGACGAGGCCGAGTGGTGGTACAAGAACCGTGTACGGCTGGATAAGGATCTTGCGGATGCGGCGAAGAAGGGCAAGCTGAAGCGACTTGGGCACGCAACACTAAAAACCCGTCTGGCAGCTTCAAAGTCGCGGGTCGTGTCAATCCGGTTGCCAGAGAACGATATTGAGTTGGCGCGCCAGCAGGCAACCCAAAAAGGTCTGCCGTACCAGACGTACATTAAATCCGTGTTACACCAGGCCCTGCGCCAGGCGAAGTAGCCCCAGGAAGAGCCGCGTGAGCCTCGAAGTGACAGCGCCGGAGTTGTTCCTGCAAAAACTCTGAATTGCCGGGTAAGAACGCTGCCCCGGCATCCGTTCATTTTGCAAATAAGTTATCTTGCGCCTGCTTGGGAATGCGCATACACTGTTCGCCATGCCCGGTTGCTTTCGCGCGCACACACTATCACCCGATCGAGTGGTGCGCCGCATGATCGCGGCGGTATTCGGCGCCAAAGGCGATGCGGCGATCCATGCGCTGTGAACCTGGCGCTCCGGCCGCAGCAGCAGCGCGGCGGCCGAGGCCAATCCGCAATCTGCGTTGGTGGATCGCCGGTTTGTTGTTCGCCTCGACGGTGATTAATTACATCGACCGCCAGACTCTCAGCGCCCTCGCTCCCTTCCTCCAACGCGAGTATCATTGGAACAACACCGATTTCGCGACCATTCTGATCGCGTTTCGTCTGTCCTATACCGTCATGCAAGGCGCCGGGGGCCGGTTGCTCGATCGTCTTGGCACGCGGTTGGGCCTTTCGCTCACCGTGGCGTTTTACTCGACGGTCGCCTGCCTCACCGCGGCGGCGCAGGGAATTGGCGGATTTCGGATTTTTCGCTTTCTGCTCGGCGCCGGTGAAGGACCAAACTGGCCTGGCGCGGCGAAGGCCGTCTCGGAGTGGTTCCCGGACAAGGAACGCGCCTGGGCAGTCGCCATGTTCGACAGCGGCTCCTCCATCGGGGGCGCCACCGCGCCATTTCTGGTCCTGTTGCTCTATCGCAACTTTGGCACTTGGCGGCCCGCGTTTCTGCTGACCGGATGTCTGGGCTTTCTCTGGCTGCTTGCTTGGCGCATTACGTATCGCAGCCCGGAGCAGCACCCACGGCTGTCGGCCGACGAATTGCTTTATATCCAGCAGGGGCGTGCGAGCGCCAACGACGATCGTGCGGCGGCAGCGGAACCCGTGGACTTGCCTCCCGCGGGCTGGCGTCAACTCCTGCGGTATCGGCAAACCTGGGGCATCATCCTCGGCCGTTTCCTGCTGGACCCCTATTGGTTCCTGGTGGCCGACTGGTTCGCGATCTATCTCGCCCGGAAGGGATTTCCGCTCGAGCAGAGCGTGCTCGGTTTCTGGGCGCCGTTTCTCGCCGCCGACTTCGGCAATTTCTTCGGAGGCGGCTTGTCGAGTTATTGGATCAAGAAGGGCTGGCCGGTCGGCAAGTCCCGGCGCGCGGTCCTGCTGATTTTCGGACCCAGCATGTTACTGCTGATCCCGGCCGCTTTCCTTTCCAGCTACGCCGGCATCATCCTGCTCTTCGCCTACTCGACATTTGCCTACGCCGCTTGTTCGACGATGTTCCTGGCGCTTCCGGCCGACGTGTTCCATACGCGCGCAGTCGCTTCGGTCAGTGGTCTTGGCGGCACGGGAGCCGGCATCGGCACGCTCCTATCGACCTATCTCATCGGCCGCGTGACGGACCGCGTCTCGTTTCAACCGGTCATTATCGCGGCCTCGCTGGTCCCGTGCCTCGCAACACTGCTTTTTGTAACGATGGTGCGCGCCAGAAAAACGCCGGATATTAACCGGATCGTACTGGATTTCTGAATCATGACCCTTATACCACTTCGACGTCCCCTTGCGCCAGCAGTTTGCGTGGCCGTATTCTCGCTGTTCCCTGCCGGCGCAGTGGGCCTCGCTGTCAATGTGCGCGACTTCGGCGCCAAGGGAGATGGCGTCGCGAAAGACACTGCGGCCGTGCAGGCCGCCGTCGAAAAGGCTGCCGCAGCGGGTGGCACAGTGGTCCTGTCGCCCGGCAGCTATCTCTGCGGCACAATCCACCTGCGCTCCAACCTGACGCTGCGCCTCGAACAGGGTGCGAGATTGCTCGCCAGCCCCAGCGACGGTGATTTCGATGCCTACGAAGCATTGCCGTATCGGGCAACCGCGCCGGCGAAATACCGGCCACGAGCGATCCTGCCCGCGAATCTGCCGCCGGTTGATGTGCGCCGGCGTTCCGCGCCCGCCGCCTACGACGATGAGGAGACGAACTATTTCCACTATGCGCTGCTCGCAGGTGACGGCGTTCGCAACGTCTCGATCGAGGGTCCGGGCGAGATCGATGGAAACCGGCCACGCCGCTACGGCCCAAAGCCGATCGCATTCAAACACTCCGAGTGGATTTCGATTCGTGGAATCACCGTGCGAAACGCGCCGAACTACGCCATCAGTCTTGGTGGGACGGATCACGTGGAGATTGACGGGGTAAACATATTGAACGCCTACGCCGATGGCATCGATCCGGACGGGTGCCACTTCGTCCGGATTGTGAACTGCTACATCGATTCACACGACGATTCCATTTGTGCGAAAGCCAGTTGGGCGCTTGGAACGCCGCGCAGTACGGAAAATATGGTGGTGGCCAATTGCATTCTGCGAACCGAGGCCAATCACATCAAGTTCGGAAGTGAAAGCGCAGGCGGCTTCAAGAACGTATCGATCGCCAATTGTGTCCTGCTCGATCGGGACCAGGGCCAAGTGCCGGATTCTGGCATTGCACTGGAATCCGATGACGGCGCCCATATCGATGGTGTGGTCATCTCAAATATTTCCATCCGCAACACGTCCACGCCTCTCTTCATCCGCCTCGGAAATCGCGGCCGCGGCATGGACCATCCCGTGCCCGGCTCCATTGAGAACATCTCCATCCAGAACGTCGCCGCCACCGGCGCGTTCTCCGCAAGCTCCATCACCGGCCTTGAATCGGCGCACGTGCGAAACATCATGGTGGACGGATTTTCCGTGACCTCCGCCGGCGGAGGCCGCGCGCGGGATGTGGATGTCCCGGAATTGCCGCACCGCGATCCGGACGCAGCTATGTTCGGCACGCTTCCCGCTTTCGGCTTCTATGCGCGTCACGTGGACGGCCTTACGCTGAAAGATCTGAAGGTTCACGCGGCGAGTCCGGACGGGCGGTCGGCCGTCGTGCTCGACGATGTCGCTCGCGTAGAATTGTCCGGGTTTGATTCGACGAATGTTCCCGCCGCCCAGCCGCTGCTGCTGTTCCGGAACGTGGTTGGGGCATTCCTTTTCGGCAACCGGCTGTCTTCCCCGGCCGCAATCTTTCTCGCCTTAGAGGGTGAAAACACCCGTGACGTCGGGCTGCGCGGGAACGATCTCGCTAAGGCGCGGCGGCCGGTTGACAGGTCACCGGAAGTGCCGGCGCCGGCGGTTCTATTGCAGGACTCAATGGGCCGGCAGTGATGGCGGGTGATGCCCGTCCGCTCCGTTCTGCTACGCTCGGGTTACCCCGCCGAATGCGAAATCTCGAAGAATCGCTGTTCTGGGAAATTTTGTACCGGCATGAGGCGGTTCGTTCTGAACTGACGCGGCTGTTCGATGTCAGCACGGCGACCATTTCGCGCTCCGCCGGCATTCTTCTTTCGAAGCGGCTGGTCATTGAAACTGGCGCCACTATCGCCTATCGGGGACGCCGGCCGAATCTGCTGCAGATCAATCCCCAGCTTGCCTACGTCGCGGGCATCGAGATCGATCGCGACCGCATTACAGCCGTCGTCACCGACATGATCGGGAACCTGCTCGGCCGCGGCGCAGTCAACGCGAGTCCGCAGAACAGCGTCGCAAAAACGTTACGGGATTGCCGCGGCGCGTTACGGACCGCGCTGTCCGATGCCGGCTTCCCTATGGCCCAACTTGCGCGCATTGGTGTCGGGCACACTGGCATGCTCGATGTGGAAAACGGGATCTGCCTCAACTGGGAAGCGGTTCCGCACTGGCGGCGGGTGAACCTGCTGGAGGGCTTGCGCGAGACCTTCGGCAAGGATGTGACGCTGGACGACCGGGCCCGCGCCATCGCTCTCGCACTCCACTTGCTCTGGCCCGAACACCGCCGCCACCGCTCTGCCATCTACGTCCAAATAGGCACCGGCATCGGCGCGGGAATTTTCGTCGAAGGCCGGATGTTGCGCGGCGCGACCCAGGCGGGAGGCGAGATCGGGCACATGACGATAGAACGGGATGGTCCGCTCTGCGCCTGCGGCCGGCGCGGCTGTTTGGAAGCGTTCGCCTCCGCCGGCGCCACTCTGGCTCGTGTTCGCAAGGCTCTGGACGCGGGGGAGAATACCTCGCTTCGCGGTATGATCGGGCCTTCGTCCGTTCTCACCGCTGAAATGATCGCGTCTGCCGCGCGGCAGGGCGACGCGGTGGCCAAAGCCGCTCTCAATGAAACCGGCGAAGCGCTCGGGATCGGAATTGTCAACGCCGTGCAACTTCTAAATCCATCCCTGGTGGTGCTGGCCGGCAAATTCGCCAACGCGGCGCGGGAGTTTCTGCTGGACGCGGTTACCCGCGCCATACGCCGCCAGTGCTTCGAGAACGTGTCGCGCGTTCTTGAAATTCGTGTGGCGCCGCTACGCAAGGATGTTGGTCCGGTGGGCTGCGCTTTGCTGGCGTCCATCGATGTGGCCGCGGAGCTGCTGCAGCGCGCTCTTTTCCTCCCGCCGCCCTCGCGATCAGAACAAAACTTTCAATGAAAACTGCAGAATCCGGGGAGCGGCCGAGGTTGAAGTGATCCGCCCGAAAGTGCCCGATCCCACCGAGCCGCCAGGATTCGCCAGGTCCGGCCGGTTGAAAAGATTAAATGCTTCCGCACGAAACGTCAGCTTGCCGGCCTCACCCAGGAAACGTAGGGGAAAGCTCCGGAACACCGCTGCATCGGTGTTGACGTAGCCGGGGCCCGTCAGCACATTGCGGCCCAAGGTCCCATATGTGCCAGGAGTCGCTTGCGTCACCGCGCTCGTGTTGAAGTACTGGGCGACCTGCGCGCCGCGGCCGGTCACTGTCGTCAACGGGCCAACCAGAGTGCCATTGGCGGTCCCTGCGCCGGCCATTGCGTCGTTGCCGCTCGCGATGTTGAACGGATTGCCGGATTGCAGCGTCACGATACCGCTGATTTGCCAATCGTCCAGGACTACGCTGGCGAATCGCGACTTGGCCGCTTTGCCGCTGGGAATCTGATAGACGATGGAATCCACAAAGCGGTGCCGCCGGTCGAAGTCCGAAGAGCCGCGGAATTGAAAGAAGTTGAACGGATCTGCAACCGAGTTCGATGTGATCTGGTTGTTGGAAGAGACGTAGTCGATGTTGTGGGAATACGTATAACTGAGCTGATTGTTGAGTCCGTGGCGCATTCTCTTCGTCAGCGAGACCTGGAGCGAGTTGTAGCTCTGGTTGAGTCCGCTGAACAGTAGGTCCAATCCCTGATATGCCTGGCGCGGACGCCGCTGCTGATTCTGCTGGCGATTCAAGGTCAGCGATTCCGAATAGTTGTAAATCGGCGCATTGGCGTTATAGTCTCCCCATAGCTTGGTTCCCTTGCTGCCAACGTAGCTCGTTCGCAATGTCCAGTCCTGTCCAAATTGATGTTCGAGCGTCAGGTTCCACGATTGCTCGTAGGGTAGCGGTTGCGTACCTTGCAGCGCGGCTCCACTGAAGGGAGTAGGGAAAATCGAATTCTTCTGAAAGTCGCCCGCGAACGGAAACACATTCAACTGTTGCCTGGCGCGATACGGATCGTCAAAATAACCGCTGAGGAAGTTGACCGTGAAGCTGAACGGCGACTGGTCGTTCATGTTGTTGTAGGCGTATAACTCGGGCGTGTCGTAATAAATCCCGTAGCCGCTGCGAAGGCTGGTCCTGCCGTCGCCGAAAACGTCCCAGGCGACGCCGATGCGCGGCGTCACGTGGCCATATTGAGTGGGGACGACGCCGATGGGCACCGTCGATCCGGAGGGTGTTTTGTCTCCCGGATACAGCAGACCAGGCGGCGAATTGACGTAGACTTGCGAGCCTGCGCCGGCCAGATAAGCCTGCTGTTGAAATTCGACAATGCGGTTATTCAGGTCGGTGAGTGGGAAATACGGTTCCCACCGCGCTCCGAAACTTAGGGTCAGCCGCGGCGTGACGCGGAACGTGTCTCCCCAATAGAAGCCGACATAGTGCAGACGCTTGAACTCAATCTCCCCGTTGCCCTGCACGAAGCTGGAGAATTGGCCCACGATGAAATCGGCTTGATCGAACCCGGTCCATTCACCGTTGAAGCCGAACGATCCTTGCCCGTTGAACGTATTGTATTCGTTGTAGCGCGACGTTTCCAGATCGGCGCCCCACACCATGCTATGCCGGCCCTTCACCCATTGCCAGGACTGCGCCAACTCGATATTGGCTCGCGCGAACACTGCCGGCGTTCCGGAACTCATACTGAAGTTGCTGGTCCCGTTCAGGCTGACGCCGATCGAATTCGACGATGGATTCACATTTACGCCAAGGGTGCGCATCGTGCCCGGAAAGTTGTAAGTCCGGTTGCCTTGGAATTGGTTGGCGGTGAAGTGCGTTTCGACCAGCAGATTGGGCGAGATCGTGTAGGTTTCCCCCACCGTCCCGGTTTCGGACGTTCCGGTGGTGCCTTGCGAGTTCGAAAAAATGTCGTTCGGCAGCATCTCCGCAGGCGTCTCCGTCTGGTTGCGATATAGCCTCGTGTAAATGCTGTTCTTTTCGTTGATCTGGTAATCCACGCGCACGATCCACTCGTTGTAGTTCTGCAGCGAAGGGACGGCGTAATGCACCAGACCGTCGGGACCGGGCAACGGCGTGTACTTGAACAGATTTTGCGCGGCCGGTGAGAATTGCGAAGCCGGAATTTGATTGTTGGGATAAGGCGCACCGGTTGTGGGATCGACGATCACCACCGGCTTCGACCCGGTGAGCAGATCCGAAAAGTCCCCCTGCCGGTGGTTGGCCGGCACGCTGAGATGCGATCCGCTCCCATTCAAGGCTCTTATCCAGGTTTGCTGGTAGCCGCCGAAAATAAAAAGTCTGTCCTTCTTGATGGGGCCCCCGAAGGTGAAGCCTCCCTGGTTCTGTTTCAGTTGATCCGGAACGTGGGAAAAGAAATTATTGGCGTCAAAAAAGGTGTTGCGCACGAACCAGAACACATCGCCGTGATACGCGTTGGTGCCGCTTTTGGTCACGATATTCACTGCGCCACCCGACGCTTTTCCGAACTCCGCACCGGCATTGCTGGTATCGACGCTGAACTCCTGCACCGCGTCCGGGAACGGAAACGGCATGCCGGTATTCTGCAAAGTGTCCTCGTTGTCGCCGCCATCGAGCGTGTAGGCCAACGTATTCTGGCCCGATCCGTTGATCGAAAAACGCCGCGCCGATAGCGCCATCTTCGCCCCATCGCCGGCGCCTCCCGCGACGCCGGAGCCGGAGGTGACACCGGGCACCAGGAACGTCAGGTCCGCCAGATCGCGCCCATTGAGAGGCAGATCGACCACGCGCTGGCGGTCCACCGTGTCCTTGAGCGTCGCGCCGCTGGTGTCCACCATGGCGGCTGTCGCCTCCACTTTCACCGTAGTATTCACGGCCCCGACGGCCAGTGTCACGTCCGCCCGCCGGTTGTCGTTCACCTGAAGAACAATTCCCGTCTGCTCAACTTTATTGAAGCCCTCTTTCAGGACGCTGAGATCGTATTCGCCAACCGGAATACTCGCGAACTCCCATTCGCCGGCTCCATTGGATTGAGCCGTGCGCACGATTCCTGTCTCTACCTGCGTGAGCGTGATGGAGGCGCCCGGAACCGCAGCGCTCTGCGCGTCCGTGACGCGGCCATAGAGACCGGCGGTATTTCGTTGCTGGCCCCAAACCAGGCCGCACACCGCGGCCGCTAAAATGCCTATGAATAGGAAGCGTGAAACACGAGACATGAAGGTAACCTCTACTTCGCGCCCCACTCCGTTTTGCGCGAGTTCATCAAACTCCTAATTCTGTTGCTTCCCTATATAAACGGTAAGCGCCGGCGATTGCAATACAGCAAGAGATCGATTCGTTTCAGGTTGCAACAAATGGACGCGGAGAGTCTTGAAACCGGCCGCCGCAAGCCGTTAAATGGATTCGTTGATTCCTGTCTGCAACTCAAGGGGGCACAAGGTGAATAAGTTGGACGCAAATTGCACGGCGGCGCGCGCCGCCGCGCGAAGCGCTTGGATAGTAGCG
>JBDTAT010000810.1:0-9147 GCA_039924505.1 Bryobacteraceae bacterium | reverse complement strand
GCCCGGTGTCGCGCAGCGTGTGAAACAACTCGCACGTGGTGCAGGGGATGTCCGGGCGCGCGGGCGCGTGGCCGAACAGCATCTGGCGGCCATGGTTCATGCGGTCGCTATTGACGCTGGCGCCCAGACCATCGTTGAAAACATTGGCTCCGAAATCGCCCCAGAAATTGCGGGAGCAGCCGAGCATCTTGCCGTCCCAATTCACCACCGGCGCGCGCCACATCTGGTAGCAGGTGCTGCGCATGTAATGGAGACCGGTCGTTTTCAGATACTCGTCGCCGGTGGCGTGCGGAGCGCCGCTTTGGATGCGCACCAACTCAGGGTTACGAACCGGGGAGACGTCGCCGCTCCAGGGCAGCTTGGTGTAGAAACTCATTTCCAACTCACCGGCCAGCCGGCGGGCGGCGGCGATCTCATGTTCGTTGTGTCCGAACACGATGAACTGCCAGCGCAGGATGGGAAAGCCGGAATGATGCGCCCGCTTACATCGATTAATTTCTCGGATATTGGCAATAACTTGATCGAAATTGCCGTTCCGGCGGTATTGGGCGTAGGTTTCCGCGCTCGCGCCGTCGATGGAACAGGTGATGCTGCGGAAGCGGTACTTCACTAGCGCTTCCAGCACTTCGCCGCTCGCGTCGTTGAGATGCACTCCGTTATCGGCGTGGAGCACGACGTTGTGCTCGAAGGCACACCGCAAGATATCGATGAGGCGCGGATTCAGAAACATCTCACCGTAGTTGGACAGCTCAACGCCGGCGAGCGTGGGGTTGCGGTTGAGCAGCGCTTCAAAATTATCGATCTGCAGATCCCCGGTGCCGAGGACCGGCCGCGCGGCGCCGGTGGCCGTCGGGCACGCCGGACAGCCGAGCTGGCACCGCGAGGAGGCTTCGACCTGAATACTGTGAGGCTCAATCGGCATGAATACGATCCATCGCGCGGGATAGGAGGGCGAAGCGGTAGTTTCGTTGCGTGAATCGGCGGGGGAATCCGCCGCGGGACTTTTTAGGACCTCGGGCACAGCGGAGTGCGCGCCGATCTCTACTCAAGTGTGGCACATCCCAGCCGCGCAGTCCGGCGGCGCGGCGCGCGCGAACGTTTGGGACAATACTCTATCGGCAGAGGCTGGGGATTACGTCCGTCCGGGCGAAGTCCGCGCCCTTGTACAACAGCGGCTCTCCATTCGCCTTCGCCAAGGCGTACGCGAAGCAATCTCCGAAATTGAGACCGGCGGCGTGGCGGCCCTTTCCGTACCGCCGGTAGGCGGCGCGGGCGATCTCAGCCTGATCCGCGTCCACCGCCACGACATCGAAGCTGGCGCGATGCAGGAAAAGGTCCAATTCCCGGCCGGCCGCTTCCCCGCCGCGCGACTCCATCACTATCGCGCACTCAAGCAACGTGCCGGCGGAAATCAAGCGTCTGGAGTCGGCCTGAATCCTCTCGTTGAAGGAGCGGCGCTCCGGCTCGTCGAGTAGGATCGCGAGAACAGCCGAAGTGTCGATTACCATTTTAGCGGGGCAACCCACGCTCATCGTAGCCCAGGATCTCATCCGCCGGGCGGGGATCGCTCACCGGCAGCGACGCGCACCGCACCGCGATCTCATCCAATTCGTCGGCCAGCGGACGCCGCTTTTGACGCGTCTCGACGCGCTCCAACCGCTCGCTCAGGGCCCGAATGACAGCCTCGGTCAGGCTTTCGCCGGTCTTCGCCGCGAGCTGCCGAGCCAGGCGATCCGCCCGAGGATTCTTAATATTGAAGGCCATCGTATGCCTGTCTAGAATTATATCATGATTCTAGATCCATGCGCCGCAGTGGCCCGTTCGAGCCGTACCGGCGGAGGAGGCGTCATTTCTTCAACCCCGCCTGCCAGTTGGTCACCAGGGTCAGTGGCTGTGCGGTGCTCTCTTCCGTGGGCGCAACGATCAGGAAGCGCTGGCCGTCCCGCGCGACATCGTAGTGGTAAAAAAAGTTGCCGCCGCCGCCGCTCAGCGCACGAGCTTCGAACAGCACCCGCGGCGTCTCTCTTTCAAAGCCATCCGCCGTCGCCTTCACGGCCGCCGCCATCATCTTGCCGTCGGAAGAGACGTAGTACAGTTCCTTCCCGTCTCCCCGCCACCGCGGCTCGGTGCCGCCGCCGCTCGAGATCTGGAACTTGCCGGGCGGCCCGTTGAAACTCCGCACGTACACTTCATACCGGTTCGATTCATCCGAGATATAAGCGACCCAGCGCCCGTCGGGAGAAAACTGACCCTGGGTTTCGTCAAACTGAGTCTGAAGAAGCGGCACCGGCTTGCGCTCGCCCGTCATCGGAAGAACCCACAGATCGTCGTTCGTGCCGGGTGCATGCTCGGTGTACAGAAGGTAGCGGCCATCCCGCGACCAGTCGTAGGGAAGCTGAACGTTGTTGGACGGCGAACCGATCCGTTCCTCGTTGCCGGCACCGCCCGCCGCCTTCAGATACAGATTTGGTGCGCCGTCCCGGAGCGAGCTGAACACGATCTGTTTGCCGTCCGGAGACCAGACCGGATAGACGTCCCGGGCCGACTGAAAGGTGAAACGGGTGGTGATGCCGTGTGGAAGATCGATCTGCCAGATGTTGAAGTTGCCTGTCTGCGCGTCCGCGATCCCTACGGCCAGCCTGGTTCCATCCGGAGAGAGTCTGGGCGCGAAGTAATCTCCAGGTTCGGCGACGGCCGGCGACGGCTTGCCGTCGCGGCTCATCCAGATCAGGTGGCCGACCTGATTGCTTTCGTGTCCGTAGACCAGCAGGCCGGTATCGGAGACCGAAAAGGCGGCGAACGCTGTGTTCACAACGTATCCCACTCGCTCGGCCACGGGAACGGCTTCCCCTTCCAGCTTGAGATTCACGGCGTCGAATTTCTGCGCGAAGAGCGTCCTCTCGCGCAGGAACAGCAGCCAGCCGGCGCGCCCTCCCCACAGACCTCCGCCCAGAGAAGGCCCATAGACGCCATTCGAGTTGACCTTCACTAACTCGTTTCGCCGCCTTGTTCCGGGCTGGTCGTCGATCGAGCCGACACAGATCGCGCTCTTCTCCCGCACAGTGCTCCGCGCCAGGTACAGAAAATGCCGGCCGTCCGGCAGGAAATCAGGCCAGTAGTGAGCGTTCTCATGGTAGGCGGGATCGAGCGTCGTCAGCTTGACCGGCTCGCCGCCGGCCGCCCGCACGCGACGGATCGTCCGATCAATGGCAGTGAAGACGATCACTCCATCGCGGTTCCACGTTCCGCCGCGCCCCTGGCCTGCGTCGCAGATATCTTGCGGCGGCCCACCGGCGACCTCGATCTTCTTCAGCTTGTTGCCGGCGAAGAAGCCAATGAAACGGCTGTCGGGCGACCAGAAGGGAAGATACGCGCCGTCGGTTCCGGGCAGCGGACGGGCGGTGAGCGAATCGAGCCGCCGCACCCACAGCAGCGTTTTCCCTTCCAGCGTGGCCACGAACGCCAGCGCGCGGCCGTCCGGCGAGAGGGCCATCCCGCCGGTGTTGACCTCTACCGGGGTGAAAGAGGCCTTTTCCGGCGGCAGCAGCGCAACCTGGAAACTACCTTCCGGCGAGCGGCTTCCGAATGGCGCGAGCGCGAGCCAGGCCGTGGAGGCAACGAAAAACGCCGCGATCCCCCACGGCAGCCAGCCGTGGCGCCGCCGGTCCCCGGCCTGCGGTTCCGGCGCTTCGTCGATCTCCAGCCGCGCGTCGGCGATGTCGTGCAGCCGTTTCTTGCGGTCCTTCTCCAGACACCGCCGCAGCAGCCTGCGAATTGGCGGAGGCGTACCGGCCGGCAGCGCCGACCAGTCCGGATCGGTCTTCAGCACCGCCGCCAGCGTGTCCGAAATGGTCTCGCCAGCGAACGCCCGCCGCCCCGTCAGCATCTCAAACAGCACGACGCCGAACGACCAGATGTCGGCCCGCTTGTCGGCCGCGACTCCGCGCGCCTGCTCCGGACTCATGTACCCGGCCGTGCCGAGAATCACGCCCGCCCGCGTCGCGCTCAGCGTCACGGTCGGGGAGTTCGACGGATCGGCATCCGGCTCCCCGCTCTCGAACGCCTTCGCCAATCCGAAGTCGAGCACCTTCACCTTGCCCTCGCCGGTCAGCTTGATATTCGCCGGCTTCAGGTCGCGATGGACGATCCCTTTCTCGTGCGCCGCTTCGAGCGCTTCGGCGATCTGCCGGGCCAGCGGCAGAGCTTCGTCGAGCGGGATGGCTCCAGCGGCAATCCGCTCCGCCAGCGTCGGCCCCTCGACGTACTCCATGACGAGGTAGTCGGGGCCGACGTCGTAGAGCGTGCAGATGTTCGGGTGGTTCAGCGCGGCGACCGCGTGCGCCTCGCGCTCAAAGCGCTCAGTGAACTGCTCCTTGGAAATCTTGATGGCGACGACGCGATTGAGCCGCGTGTCGCGCGCCCGGTACACTTCACCCATGCCGCCGGCGCCGATCGGCGCCAGGATCTCGTACGGGCCGCGTAATTCGCCGGTTGAGAGTGGCATATTGCAGTGTCTGTGATTGTACTTTATCGGGAGCGGCAGGGGACTGCAATAATTTAGAGTGAAGGTATCTGCATGATTTCCAAACGTTCACTTCCGGCCGTTCTATCGCATGTGGAGGCCGAGGCGCTGCAGCGCATCACCGGCGAATTACTGGCCGCGCATGCTCCCATTGGCCCAACCGAGGAGATGCTGGTGCTGAATCTGGCGCATTGCCAGTGGCGGATGTTGCGCGCGCGGCGCATGCAAGCCGCGTATCTGGAAGCGCGGGTCGGGGACGATGAGAAGGCCGGCGCGCGAGTTCGCCGCTTTGTCGCCTCCGCGGAACGCTCCCATGCGGGTGCGCTGAAAGATTTGCGGCGGACCCAAGCGCTGCGAAGCCGGCGGGAAAAACGGCCGGGTAAACCTGTGAGTGAATTTCCACCGCATCATTTTGTTCCGCGCGCCTAGCGGCAGCGTTATCCTGTGGACAGGAGTCTTCACATGCGCGCCTCTTTTCTTATCGCCGCCGCCCTTGCCATCCTCACATGCGGGGCTGCGGTACACGCCGCTGAAATTCCCCAAGGCTCGCATCTGCTGCTGCGCATGGTCAACTCATTGAACACGCGGACGGCCCAAGAGGGTGATTACGTCTACCTGACGGCCGCCGCGCCGGTGATCGCCGATGGGAAAATCGTCGTGCCGCTCGGCGCCTACGTGCAGGGCGTCGTCTCGCTGGCCAAGCGCAGCGGGCGCGTCGCGGGCCGTGCGGAACTGGGGATTCGATTGGAGACTCTCACGCTTCCGGGAGGCCAGACGTTCAGGTTCAAGCCCCGGCTGAGTTCCGTCGATGCGGCCGGCTCCGGCCAGAAAGTGGAACGCGGGGAAAACCAAATCGAACAAGGGGCCGGGCATGGAGGCGACGCCGCCCGCATTGCCATTCTCGCCGGCAGCGGCGCATCCATTGGCGCTCTGGCGGGCGGCGGGTTGCGCGGCGCGGGCATTGGTGCAGGCGTCGGTGGCGCGGTCGGTTTGGCGACGGTCCTCGTCACGCGCGGCAAGGAAGTGGAACTGCGCCGCGGTGCAACGCTCGACGTCGCCTTCGACCGGGCCGTGTCGCTCGACTGACGCTTTGTCGGGAAATAACCTATCCATTTCCCGAGTGTCGCCTGCTCACGCGCGCGGCTCCTCAGATGCTCACCCGCTGCAAGTTTCTGCTCTTAACGACGTCCTGTTATTGGTCGTCGTTGCTCGGAAACGAATTGATTTTGCCGAGCCGCGCGCGTCAACAAGCGGTCCTTCACGAAGGCTCCGCGGGCTGCTAACCGATGCAACCTTTTTCAGTGACAACCGAAATTCAACTCAATTTCCCATTAAATCAGCTACTTGCAAAACACCCGGTTCGGAACAGGCACTTCATCTGCTATTTTGAAACCGGGAAAGAAATGCGAGTGGCCACTCAGCCTTTCCAAATGGTGTTTCCGAAACCCGGTGGATAGTAGGGTCCGCCGGGCGACGGAACAGGCATCGATGTCTGAAAAAGAGAGAGCGAACCGTTTTAAGTAGCCGGTCTCAAGCGATCGGTTCCCGAAAATCAGCGTTTTCTTGGGCGGGAGCGCTGATCCAAGGGAATCGCAAGCCAGCCGGTGTACCCGCGGTGAGCATTCTCTACACGCTGTGTGGGACGGACTTTGGTTCGCCCCCATGCAGTCCATAAACAAAAGCGAACCATCCGCCGGCCGCCGTACCGGAGGAACAAGAAAATTCCGGGCGCGCCGCGGCGGGCGGATGGTTGCGCGGGAATTTATCAAAATCATCTGGAGGCCGAAGTGTGTCTATGCTCGACTTATCCTCTTGCCACCCATGGTAGAAACCGCTCCGCGCGCGTAAGCGGTTGCCCGATCCTGCGATCCACGCCCTAGCATGATTATTGCGTCAGATGTACCGGCTGCGTCAACGCGCCGTTGCCGGCTGAATCCCACACGGCGAACCGCACCCACTTCTTTCCCGCCGTATCGAACGGTATGCGGAAATGGCGATGCCCGAACGGCGCCAGCTCCGTTCCGGAAATGATTTGGCTATGGGTAGTTGTTCCGTCGCCCCACACCAGCTCGGCGAATTCCAACGGAAAGGTCCATTCGACACCCGCGGAAAACACGCGGTGCGCGCCGGTTCCTTCGATGCCCCACCGATCGAATAGAACTTCTCCGCTGGTAACGAAATAATCGCCGGCCCGCAACGCGTGCAGCAACGGACTCCAATCCTCGTCGAACTTCGGTACGCGGCTCAGCTTGACGTAGTTCACCATTAACTGCGGATAGGTTTCGTCGTCCGGATACTTCATGTACGTGTCGCCTTCGGCGATCATGTATTTTGCGCCGGCCCAGTTATTCATGTCGTCCAGCAGGCCGAGGCATCGTTTTTCGCAAAGCCGCTGCTCGGATTGATCGACGGGTAGCGACTGAAACGATCCGCCAAGGAAGCGGTCGCTCAGGAAGTGTTCCTGGTGGCGCACGGCGTCCGGATAGCCGGCCGACCCTTTCGTGCGTGGATGCGTTTGCCACATTAAACCGTTTTCCTGGTTCAGCAGCTTCACTTCATCCGCGCCGGAGCTGACATGGTAGACCTTGCCGTACGGCGCATCGGTCTCCTCGAATTCATGGCCGGGCGCGCGCACCTTCGACCAGAAGACGGGATGCGGGAACACAAACATGTAGTGGCCGCCGAGGTTGGCATCCGGCTCCTCGCCCGGTATCAACAGAAAGCCGGTGTCGGAAAACCGCTGGCAACCCTCGAAGTAAACTTTCTGTTCCTTGAAACGCACCGGCCCCGGATCCATGGGATGAGAATCGGAATGAAAATCCGCGAGGATCGCGATATTGACGCCTAAGGCGCGAAACACCGATATCCAGGAGGGTTGCAGATCGAGGGTGCCGGCGTCGGTAAGCTGTTCGTTGAAGTGAAAGTGGAAATGGCTGACCAGAACTTGATCGCCGGGCAGCGGTTTGTAATGGTCGTCGTGCGTGTATGCGAGCACATGATCCGCGGTGGCGCGGCTGCTCTCCGGACTCAGATAAAAATAGACCGGCATGTGCTGAAGCGTGCCCGGCGGCGCGTTGTACAAAGCAAAGTTATTGATGTCGTGCCGGGCCTCGTGGGCGCGCCTTTCCCACTCGGCGTCTGAGACGCCATAGGGACGGTAGGGTTGTTCGCGATCCGCCTGCCGGACGCCGACCGCGCAGGACGCCGCGCCATCCTTGCGATAGTAAACGAAGCCCAAATTTGTTTCGATTTCGCGCGCGAAGAAAAACTTGTGTGGCGGGGGTAGAAAGGCGAGCGATCCGCCGGCGCTCTCGAGAATCCCCAGACGATTGCGCGCGACCAGCGCCACAGGGTCCTGATTCACGGCGCCGCCGAACCGGTACTCCTGCCACTCCCGCGCCACATCGCGCCACACCACGCGCGTTCCGCCGCTAATGGCGAAACCCTTCAATCCGGCGGCATATTTGTAGGCGACGGACGGCTCTTCTGTTTTGGCGATGGCCTCCTGCCGCAGCAGGTTGCTGCCACGGTAGACGGTGAAGCGCAATTCGCCGGAAAAAATTCCCAGCTCCAATCCCGGGAAACTGGCCTCCAGACGCGCGCCATCGGTTTTCACGCGGCAACTGGTCGAGTGAAAACTGGCCCAGGCGCGCCGGATCTCCTCCGGCTTGCGCGGTAGATCCATATTCGTGCCGGGCGCACCGGGAACATCGAGCGGCGCATCCCAGAAGGCGTTCCATTTTTCGCGATCGACAACTTCGGGCGTCAGCGCGATACCCAGATTCCGGAGCGGCGCCATCTGCTGCTCACTCAGCCGCCGTTTTCCGCTGGTTACCTGGAATTCCGGTGTCAGATTGCGGCCGAGCACGATCCAATTGCCTCCGGCTTTGCGCGCGGCCAATTCCTCCACGACGGGCTGGCCATCGTGGATCGTAAACCGGGCGCGCAACTCTTCGTTGCGTTCGCCCTGCCAGGAAAATTCCAATGCGCCGGAGCGCACAGCGGCAGTCAGGCCTTCGGCGGGCTTGTAATCTTTCAGGTCGCAGTTCAAACCTTGCGCCGCGCCCAAGGCGGACACGAAGAAGAACAGCAGCGCTCTACGCGCGTTACCGGCGCAGAATAAAGTTTCCGAACAAAACGGAGTAGATGACAGCATAATAGTCGTTGTCGCGGTCTTCGCGTAGATTGTACACGAATTGGACCAGGGCCGGGAGCGGATGCGACGCGCGCACACCGGGGCCGTCTTCTCACAGCTGGCGATATGCCGCAATGTGTGCGGTATCCGCCGTGAGGAATATTACCGTCGCGCGTGAGCCTGTATCGATCGTAAAGGCCATTCCAACGGCGCTCGGATCGTGGAATCGGCGATGCCGGATCATCCCTGTATCCACCAGCGAATTGGCGCACACCCCACCGTTCCGAGCCGCGACCGTGAGGGAGCGGTTGCCCGCCGGTAGTAAAACTGGCGGCGCCGCTCGCGCGCCGGCTGAGAACTTCGGACAACATGCCGCGATCGGTGCATGCGATGAGTAATTCCGGCTCCGGTGCGGCTAGATAAATCGTATCCGATGGCTTGCGATGCGCGGCCGCTACGGCCGCGCCGGGCCAAATCCAGAAAGGAGCAT
>JBDTAT010000809.1:0-2745 GCA_039924505.1 Bryobacteraceae bacterium | reverse complement strand
TCGGCACCGGCCCATTTGAGTTTGTGCGGCAGGAGGTCGATAGGGATGTTGTGCTGCGGCGCAATCCGCACAGCTGGCAACCGTTACCGAAGATTGAGCGCCTGCAATTCAACGTGGTGCCGGATGGGACGACACGCGCTCTGGAATTACGCAAAGGTTCGGTGGACGTAGTCCAGAACGGACTGACACCGGACATGAACTGGTCCATCCTGCGCGATCCGAAGCTGGCAATCGCAACCGGACCGGGAACGGAAGTGCAATATCTCACCTTCAACCTGCGCCATGCGTATCTTCGAGATGTTCGCGTGCGGCAGGCCATCGCGTACGCCATCAACCGGCCTCTGATCATTTCCACTCTGCTGCGCGGGCAGGCGCGGCTAGCTTACAGCCTGCTGCCACCCGGCCATTGGGCCTACGACGGCGATGTACCGCACTATAACTATGACCTCCAAAAAGCGCGCCAACTGCTGGACGACGCCGGCTACAAGCCGGGGCGGGATGGCATTCGCTTCCATCTGGAAATGAAGACCTCTACAGACGAGGGGACCCGGCTGCTGGTCATGGCGCTGCAGCAGCAATTGCGTGCGATAGGAATTGCGCTCGACGTGCGCAGCTTCGAGTTTGCCACGTTTTATTCCGACATCTCGCACGGTTCCTTCGGCCTCTATAGCCTGATCTGGATTGGCGGCAACGAAGACCCGGACATTTTCCGATACGCTTTTGCCACTGCCAGCTTTCCACCGCGCGGCGCCAACCGCGGCGGCTATTCCAATTCGACCGTAGACCGCCTGCTGCAGGAGGCCGCATCCGATCCCACACAAGAAGAGCGGCGCACCGCCTACGTTCAGGTACAGCAAATCCTGGCCAACGATCTGCCAAGCCTGCCGCTCTGGTTTCTAGACTCCGTTGTGATCTATAACAAGCGGCTGAGCGGCGTGACCGCATCACCATCGGGAAATTTCTATTTCCTGGAAACAGTCGTTCCCCACGCGGCGCGGTAGAGCAGTTTCCCCTCAGGTGTACGCCGAAGCGAACAGGCTCGCCGCCATTTTTCCCCAAGAAAAATGGTATTCCTAGAATATTTGAGATGCACAACAACGGGAAAAACGGCGCTAGAGCAGTTCCAAGCGGTCTAAGCGGGATTAGGTTCTGGCGGTCATCTTCGATCTCTCCACCGAGGCCGGGACACCCGAACCCGCAAGTTGCGTGGCCAATACCATCGCGGGAATCAGGAACACAATCGAGTTCAGCACCCACATAATGACGCCGGCGGCGATCTGGTCCGACAGCGCGGAGATGTGAAAAGGATTCGGCCCGCTGATATAGAACTGGTAGATAGGCCGGTTGTAAAAGGCGAGAAAGGCCGAAAGCGCGCTATTCACGATGTCCGCCGACAACAGATACGGCAAAACCATCCAATCGTTGGAGCGGACCCTGCTGGGCCACGGGTGGATCACCACATACCAAAACAAGAGGGACGTCCCCAGAAAGCAGATGTGTTCAAAGTCGTGAATATGTTCATTGTTCAAGGCGAGGTCGTACGCTTTGGGTAAATGCCAGCCGAGGAAAACACAATTAAAAGCCAGCCAAGCAACCATAGGAGCGGTCAAGAAGTCGCCGACCCTGCGCAGCCAGCGCTGTGCAATCAAAGGCCCGGCAAATTTCTCGATGCTCCATCGCGGCAGGCCGCGCAACAGCGGCACCACCGGCGCGCCCAGCAAGACAAGCGGAGGCACGACCGACGTCAACAGAAAATGCTGCACCATGTGGGCGCTGAGCAGTACATCCGCAAAGCCGTCGATGGGTGAAGCAATGGCAAGCCACAGCGTCAACGTTCCACTCAGAAAATAAATCAGCCTTTGAGTTGTGAAATAGTGCGGCCTGGTTTTGCGGATCGCATTCCAGCCACGAACGTAAATCGCCGACACAAGAATCGTTGCAATCGTCAATCCCCAGGGAATCGACCAGTCGGTGAGGATGGCCTGAGTGGCTGACATGGCGGCCTGTTACTGGCTTCCTCCCTCGGCTTGCGTCAGCCTGCGGGCGGCATCCTGCGCCGGCATCTGATTGCCATTCAGAGTTTCAAGAAAATGCACCAGGGCTGTGGTCTGTTGCGGACTCAACGCGGTGCCATACGCGGGCATATTGCCGCTGCCTTGCAACACCTGGCGAATCAATTGACTCTCCGTCATTTGCGTGGCTACCCTGCTCAGCTCCGGCCCGCGCTGTCCGCCGATGCCCCCAATGGAATGGCAATTGCGACATTGCATCTGCTGAAACACTACGGCGCCGCGCCGTTCGAGCGGAGTCCTCCCCTTCAGAAACCGCGGCTGTACGGCGTCCGCGCTCCATGCATTCATCACCGGGCTCCACGGCTGGGTTTGGCCCAACCGGGTAAAGATCGAAAGCGAGACCGCAATCACCATCAACATCAGCACAGCCACAGGACGCCGCGACCAGTGCTTCTCCCCCTCCCCGGCATAGAGCGGCAGCCCCAGCATCGCCAGGATTACAAAAACGGGCGCAATTAGAATAATTGGTGTTTCCAGCGACGGCGGCAGCAACGCGAACAAGGCAAAAATCCAAAGGAACGGCACGTCCGGCTTGGGCAGCGTTTGGATAATGGTGGGATCGGGCGGCCCGCCGGGGCCGATCGGCCCAAAGAAGAACGCGCACGCCATGATCGCGAGAATGATGGCCGCGGCAAAGGTTGCATCCTTCCACGCGGCATCGGGAACGAACGGA
>JBDTAT010000808.1:0-3827 GCA_039924505.1 Bryobacteraceae bacterium | reverse complement strand
CCATTGTTAAAACCGCTTCCGCCCGGCGTCAGCAGGAATGGAAGGCGCACCAACGATGGCACCGGACCAAAGTAGAGGTAGTTCTTTCCGTTCACTTCGAAACTTTCAAAAACTCCATCGGGCACGGCCCAAGTACCCCGTAGCCAGCTACGCGCCTGAATTTGAAAGAGATCCGAACGCGGATCAATTGAAGACGTGGGAGGAGTATAAGTCAACAAAAATAACGCCAGGATTGTGGCAACGGAAATCAGGAGCGTTGGCCAGTGCCGGCGCAGACTAGTCCGCATGACCGGCTTCTGGTGTTTCCGGTTCCTGACGGAGGAGAGTCCCGTGCGCGGAGGCGCGGGACGGCGGAAACAGTGGAGCGATCCGGTATTTGAGGATGGCTCTTATCCAGGTCGGCGGGTCGCGAAATATCCGTACTTTCTTGCCTTCGGTAAACGATCTTGAATTGTATTTCACGGGAATCTCTACCGGTTGGTAGCCGAGGCGCAATAATTTGCAGACCAGCTCGCAATCAAAGTCGAACCGGTTGCATTCAAACTCGAGACCGGAAATACAATCGCGACGGAAAACCTTGTACATCGTGAATGGATCGGTAAGATTTTGGCGGTAGAGGAGATTGATAAGCCCCGTAAGCATCCGGTGGCCAAAATTGCAAAAACCCGCCAGAGCCTTCGCATCGGCGAAATGCCGCATGGGGTTGCCGACTGCCGAATGGCGGGTTCCTAAAACAAAAGACGTCTCCCCTGCGAGAATAGGCCTCAGCAGTTCGGAATAATCGTCTAAATCGTATTCTAAATCCGCATCCTGAAGAAGAATAATATCGCCACGCGCGCTTGCTAAACCGTTTCGCACCGCGTGGCCTTTGCCCCTCGGCGCATCCTCCAAAACTACCCGGACACGCGGATGCGCTGCAAATTGTAGAACCTTTTCCCTGCTCCCATCCGTGGAGTTACTTTCAACGACAATGACTTCGATGTCTGCCTCGGAGAGAGATTTGTTGAGAAGCGCGGTGAGAATCGTCACAACCGTCGATTCTTCGTTGAATACCGGCATAACAACCGATAGGACTGGCCTGTGTGGCATGCCGGACGATCCCATTTAAAAAGTGTATCACGCGCCGCGCCGTGACTAACGAACCGCGAATTGACCCGTGACGTCGTGATTTCCTACTTTTAGGAAAATCGTGTCCAGGCCCGATGGCGCGCCATCGGGAACGAGCACGTTTAGCTGAACGGCTCCAAGAATTAGCCCGGGCGCCTGTCCGGCAAAGATAGTCGGAGCGGCCGTCCCATTCACGAAGGCTGTCACGTCGAGAACCGGCGCAGGAAATGGAGGCTGAAGCGGTCCCAGCAACCCAATCTGGCAGACTCTGGTCGAATAAACCCAGGCCGGTCAGATAAAGCGATACGACCGAACTGGGCGCCGCCGGATTTGCGCTCGAATTGACACTGCCGTCCTGGTTTAGAGCGGCGGCCGGTCCGAGGCCGTCGCCGCTGGCCGTGAACAGGGCTGGCGCGGCGTCCACTACCAGCAGACTCACCGGTCCAATGGCTTGTGTTCCGGACTGAATCGAGAGAGCGGTATGATTGCCCGGCGGACCCACCTCGAACGGCACGACGACGTTGATCTGGTGCGCGTCCGCGTAGAGCACAGGGGCGGTCACGCCATCGAATGCGACGCCCGGCGCTGGACTTGGCGAGAGGCCGTGCGTGTACAGCGTTACGATTTCGCCCGGCGCCACTGCGGACGGGGCCAAGTTGAAGCAGTTCCCGCCGAACGCCGTGAAGCTGGCGGCGTTCGCCAGGCAAGTTAAGCCAACGCCGCCGGCCGTCTGCGAAAAGTCGTATTTGGCGATGAATGCGTTGTCCGGGCCACCGGCATATTCGGTTTGGAATGCGTTTGGGGTAGTGAGAGCAGCGATGGTATTGGTGTAGCCGGCCATGTAAGCGCCGCCATTGCCGTCCAGCGCGAGCAACTGTACGCCCGACCGGAAGTTCGGGGCGGCTGCGGCGATTTTCGAACCGTCAGGGCTGAGCACGATCAGGGACGTGCCTTGATATGGGATCGGAAAACCGGAATCACTACTCAGCCCGAGATACGCGTTCCCCGCTGCATCGACGGCTACAGTTGAGATCGCCGAATTTTGCGCTCCAACCTCAGTGCCATATACAATCCCGCCGGTTGAATTAAATTTCAATATATATCCGGCGTAATAAATCGCTTGCGTTTTTTCCGAGGATAGCAACGACGGCTCGGTAGTCGGAATAACGGAACCTGTCGTGCCTACAACGTAAGCGGAATCCTCCGAATCGACCGCGATTGCGCGGCCCGAATCTTGGATTAGCACGTGATCGGCAAAGCCTCCGCCAAAAACCTTCTTAAAGAGGAGGCTGGCGCCGGCCGCATCGAGTTTCACAGCGAAGTTTTGGCTGATTTGCTCAGTGGACCCGGTGAGCCAAACATTTCTCTCACTATCGAGTGCGATCGCATTGGCCGTCCCCGAAACGCCGATATACGTGCCGTACTGGATGGCGCCGGCCGGATTGAGTTTTACCACGAAGGCATCATCGCACGGGAAGGGAGGCTCACTACCGGATGTACAAGTGCCAGCCATCAACTGGCCCTGGTAGGCGCCGGGAGTCGTGGCTAATCCCGCGCCCGCAGTTCCCGTTACATAGGCGTTTCCTGCGGAGTCAACCGCGATTCCGTTCGCGGCCTTCGCACCGGCGATGACCGTTGAGTACAGAATTCGGTCGCCGGCCGGAGTCAATTTTGTCACCGCTGAAGAACCACCGCTGCTGCCAAACACGTAAACCGATCCAGATGAGTCAATCGCGATAGGTCCGCCTGCGGAAACGTTCAAGCATATGGACCAGACGATTCCAGAACCGGAGGGATTCAGCTTGGTGACGAAGTTGCAAGCGGAGCTCGGAGAATCCGGCCCCAGGGAACTCAACGTGACTGGAAAATCGAATGAGAGTGCCGTGCCGGAGACATACGCGTTTCCGGCGGAATCAACGGCCAGTCCGCGCGCGCCGGATCCTTTTGTTCCGCTTAGATACGTCGAATAACTCAGGAGCGGCGGATCGGAGAGCGCCGCGAATCCCGGAATTGCGAGCAGCATGAACAACCACGGACGCGGCTTCATGTAGCCGAGTTTATCGTGGATTTAGACTCACTTCAGGAATTGGAGGCGCGGGGGGGAATCGAACCCCCGAATAAAGGTTTTGCAGACCTCTGCCTTACCACTTGGCTACCGCGCCGGTCCGGGAAGGTTCACTACCAGAAATACCGCGCCGGCGGCTGCGAAGTCAAACTTGACCGCGCGGGCTATTCGTGCGGGACGATGCTGGAAATCTCAGCCGCGCGGACGCCGTAGATCTTGCGGATCTGACGGCAAATTTCGGCGGCCAGACGGTCGGGCGTCTCCTTTTCATCCAGGTCCAACTCGACTTTCAGATGCAGATCCAAGCGCCGCGGCATTATCCCCCATGGTACGCGATGTTAGGATAGTGTGTATCGTCCCTATGCAATGCCGCATTTGCGAGACGCGCCGCCCGCGCCGTTATTGCCCCGCCGTTCGCGCCGATATCTGCCCGATGTGTTGCGGAAGCGAACGCGAAGTCACGCTCGATTGCCCGCTCGACTGCGAATATCTGCAAGAGGCGCGCAAGCATGAGCGGCCGCGCCAGTTGCGCAGCGAAGATTTTCCGAACCGGGACATTCCCGTGACAGAGGCGTTTCTTCGCGAGCATGACGACCTGCTGCTCTTTACTTCTCGCGCGCTGCTGGCGGCGGCGTTTGAGACCCCGGGGGCGGTA